>CAJKHT010000009.1 GCA_905199755.1 uncultured Eubacteriales bacterium
ACAACATGATGTCAATATGCTCTTTTTATTTTACCCCAACATTTATTATAGAACCTTAAAAATCTTAATACCACTAAAAGCCTTTATTTACGCCGTTTTTATCGTAGTTAGAAGTGGTCAAAAGCAAAGAAATGTATGTAACTCATACTTTATTCCTACACCACTTCTACACACGATACTCCTACACAATTTACGCTCTATTTTATTTTTTCTAATTCTTCTCTGAGCCAGTCAAACTCTCTATCGGTATATGTCTTTTCTGTAATGTCTGAAATTTTATGCCCAACGATATATTTGATAGCATATTCGTCAACATTATATTTTTTAGCCATTGTTATAAAATGTTTACGGCAATCATGCGGACGATGTTCAGGATTAAGCCCTATCGCCTCTTTAATTTTTGTAAATTCTTTGTGATAATAGCCGTATGTTAAACTTATATTTTTTCCTTTATTCGGATAAGAGAATAGAAATGGTGTATCATTAGCAATCGCTTTGTCATATCTTTTTTTGACGAGCGGTTGTATTTTTGTGTGAATTGGTATTACTCTATCTTTTCCCGAGTCCGTCTTCATACCGCCTTTGAATGTCCAATTCTCAATATTTATATTTTTTGTTTCAAGCAGACATAGTTCTTGCGGACGCCAACCGGAGTAACATTGAATAAGTATAAGATCAATGTAATCTTCTTTATCCAAATTGTCCCACAGCAGGTCCATTTCATAATCTGTAAATGATATGTGACCATTTTTAGGAGTTGTTATCTCTTTTAATGTTTCCTCGGACAAGTTAAAGGTTCTTGAATAATTACGATCTACGAGTTCGTATTCAACAGCGTAATCAAGCATTAAATTGAATAATGTCTTAATTTTATTTTTCGTATATGCATTCGGATGTTGTTCTTTAGACTTCGTTACCGTTGGAAAAGAAACACGAACCATTACATTTAAGGACGGCACGGAAATAACAATATAAGACTTATTGAAAACTTGCACTCAAGACTTCGGTTTTGGGTGCTTTTTTGCATTTGCAACACTCATCTGAATCACACAAAGGCAATTTTGATGTGATATTCCCGTTTTCTCCTGCTCCTAATATGTAACCGGTTGCCCGGAAGAAGTCGGTATAATCTTCTTTCGTGCAACCTTTAATAAAGATATGGCAGAAACGCTCATCGGTTTCATCAAAGATATAGATACACTCCACAAAGGATTGTATAAGTGTTACCAGTACATCCGGCTGTGAGTCCTTTGCGTGTTTCCCGAAGGACAGCAGCCTTTCCTTTATTTCCTCAATATCACGGACGGCATACATCTGACTTTGTTTGCTGTCCTCTAATTTACGGAGCAATTTTTCCGTTTCGAAAAGCTCCTCTGTTAGTCCCTTTACAGAAAATGAAAGAAAAGCTAAAAGATGTATAAAGAAAAGCCGACTATATGTATATGTATCGGAATTATGATGAAGCAACACTTACTTAGTATCTGACTTATAATGAATAAAAGCAGTTGACACGAAAAGGGAGAACAGTTAAAAAATCATATTATTTTAAGGCGGAGTAAAAAGCACTCCGCCTTTTTATGTGATAACATCACGGAAAGCGGTAAAGAAATTTGATAACATAACACTATAAGCTGATGAAAGGAATTCGATGCATGGATTATATCATTACATTTTTAGAGGGGATGCTCTCCTTTATATCGCCCTGTATGCTACCTATGTTGCCTATTTACATTTCATATTTTGCAGGGCAAAGCAAAAACGATGGCGGCAGAAATACCAAGATGATATTTAAGGTTATTGCCTTTGTGGTGGGCTTTACAGTTGTATTCACGGCTCTCGGACTTTTTTCGGGAACACTTGGGAAACTGCTTTCCAAATATCAAATAATCGTAAATATAGTTTGCGGTGCAATTGTAATACTGTTCGGTCTTTCTTATTTGGGGGTTTTCCGCGTTCCGTTTTTCAAGGGAATGAACAAAGGTTATAAAGTAACCGGAATCGCATCGGCTTTTTTGTTTGGAGCAATTTATTCAATCAGTTTAACTCCTTGCATCGGAGCTTTTCTCGGTTCTGCTTTAATGTTGGCATCAAGTACAGGCGGAGCATTAAAGGGAGCGACATTATTGCTGACATATTCCTTGGGACTGGGCATTCCGTTTCTGTTTTCCGCAGTTCTGCTTGATAAGCTATCGGGTGCCTTTACCTTTATCAAAAAGCATTATAAGGTAATCAATTTGATAAGCGGTATCCTACTGATACTTGTCGGAGTTGCGATGGCGTTTGGTCTGTTAAATTCACTTTTGGCGATTACTATGTGAGGTGAGAAGATGAAAAACAAGGTATGGATAATAATTGCGGTCGCATTTGTTGCGATTATGATACTTGCGGCAGTGCTATATCCGAAGCTTTCGGAAAAGTATTCATCCGGCGGCGACAGTGAGCCAAGCAACGAAACTTCCGAAAATTTGGTAGAGGCGGATGATTTCACTGTTTATGATTCAGAAATGAACGCAGTAAAGCTGTCGGATAAGTTTGGCAAACCGATAGTTGTAAACTTTTGGGCATCTTGGTGCGGCCCGTGTAAATCCGAGCTTCCGGCATTTGATGCGATGTACGAAAAATACAGTGATGAGGTTGTATTTATGATGATAAATCTCACCGACGGATATAACGAAACAGTAAACGGTGTCAAAGAATTCGTACTTGACGGCGGCTACAGCTTCCCCGTATATTACGACACCAAATATGACGCAGCTAACACCTACGGTATTTATTCAATCCCCGAAACGGTGTTTATCAACGCCGATGGCTCGATTTACCATACACAGCTTGGTGCCATGAGCGAAAAGGTTTTTGAAAATTATATTAAGCAAATGGTAGGAGAAGAAAAATGAAGATCAAATTAAATCCCGATACGGAAATTGTCAACACCATAAAAGAAGGACTGAAAAAGACGGGCGGTTACTGCCCTTGCCGCAGAGAAAAAACAGATGATACCAAATGTATGTGCAAGGAATTCAAAGATCAGATCATCGATCCCAATTTCGAAGGCTTTTGCCACTGTATGCTCTACTACAAGGAAAAGTAATATCAGCATCAAATACCGTAATAAAATATAATAAGCTAATTTTAATTGGAGGAATAAGGATGGCGTCTAAACGATATTCGGTCGTAGATAAGTCAGTTTGCGTTGCCTGCGGTGCTTGTGAAAACATTTGCCCGTTAGGGGCAATAAAGGTACATAAAGGATGTTTTGCAAAGGTTGCGGAAGACAAATGCGTAGGATGCGGAAAATGCGAAAAGGTTTGCCCGGCAAACAGTATTACAATGGAAAGCAGGGTGAACATATGAAAACAAAGAAAAAGCATTGGTATGACTATTTATGGATATGGTCCATCGTATATTTTGCACTCGGTTTTTTCAATATTCTGTTTGCTTGGCTCGGTATGATTGATTTTCTGTTACCACTCATACTCGCTGCATTTGGCGGTAACAAGTTTTTCTGCAACCACCTTTGCGGCAAAGGGCAACTCTATTGTAAGCTGGGCGGAGATCTCAAATGCTCCCGAAACAAACCAACACCGAAATGGCTGGCATCCAAATGGTTTCGATATGGTTTTCTGATATTTTTCCTCGCCATGTTCGGCAATATGGTTTTTCAAACCTACCTTGTGGCAAGAGGTGCGGAAAATCTGCGCGAAGCAATCAAACTGTTTTGGACATTCCGTATTCCGTGGGGATGGACATATTCGGGAAGTATATTCCCTGATTGGGTGGCACAGTTCAGCTTCGGATTTTACAGTTTAATGCTCACATCGCTTCTAATCGGTCTTATTGTTATGGTTTTCTTTAAGCCGAGAACATGGTGCGCTTTCTGTCCGATGGGAACGATGACACAGGCAATCTGCAAATTAAGGAACAGAAAAAGAGATAAGTGATAACATCACAGAACTCCGATTTTAAATCGGATATAATAAAGATACAACAAAGCAAAGGAGGACACGAAAATGTCTGTCATTAAAATTAATAAAGAAAATTTTGCAAGCGAAGTTTTGAATTCCGATAAACCTGTTCTTCTCGATTTCTATGCCGATTGGTGTGGCCCCTGCCGTATGGTAGGCCCGATTGTATCGGAAATAGCCGATGAGCGAAGCGATGTCAAAGTCGGTAAAATCAATGTTGATGAACAGCCGGAACTTGCGGCACAGTTTCAGGTAATGAGCATCCCGATGCTTGCTGTAATCAAAAACGGAAAGCTCGAGAATCAGGTCGTGGGCTACAGACCGAAAGAGCAAATTGAAGCAATGATGTAAGGAGAAAAAGATGGAACTGTTTAATTTCTTCCGCAACACCGCCGACATCAACACCGGTGTTGCAGAATACGAAACAAACGACGGTGCTGTATTGCTTGATGTTAGGACGGCAGAGGAATACCGTGACGGGCACATTGACGGAAGCGTCAACATACCTCTTGATAGAATTTCTTCCGTTGAAAATACCGTCAAAGACAAAAGCACACCGCTTTATGTGCATTGCTTAAGCGGCAGCAGAAGCGGACAAGCTGTATCCTATTTAAAGCAAATGGGCTATACAAACGCAAAAAATATCGGCGGCATCAGCAGCTACCGTGGAAAGGTGGTAAAATAAATGAAGGTTGTTATTATAGGTGGTGTTGCAGGCGGCGCTACTGCGGCGGCGAGAATACGCAGGCTTGACGAACAAGCGGAAATCGTTGTTTTTGAGCGTTCAGGATTTATCTCATACGCTAACTGTGGTCTGCCGTACTATATCGGCGGCACCATTGAAGATGAAAATGATCTAACCTTGCAGACGCCTGAAAGCTTTTGGAGACGTTTTAGAGTTAAGATGAATGTGCATCATGAAGTTACGGCACTTCATCCTGACAACAAAACCGTTACCGTAAAAAATCTTGAAAACGGTAAAATCCTTACCGAGAGTTATGAGAAGCTCGTTCTCTCACCCGGTGCTAAGCCGATCAAGCCAGGGTTTGACGGTATTGACAGCGATAAGATATTTACCCTGCGCACCGTTGAGGATACACTTAGGCTCAAGAAATATACGGATGAGCATCATCCAAAATCGGCAGTTGTTGTCGGCGGAGGATTTATCGGAATCGAGGTTGCAGAAAACTTAAGTGATCTTGGAATAGATATAACTCTTGTAGAAGCCGCAGAGCAGCTTATGGCTCCCTTTGACAGGGATATGGCGTCGTTTATTCATGCTGAAATCCGTAAAAACGGTATCAATCTGATGCTTGATACTATGGTTGAGGGTTTTGCCGATGCCGATTGCGGTATTGATGTGAAGCTCAAAAACACGCCAACACTTCATACTGATATGGTTATAATGGCAATAGGCGTTGCTCCCGAATCCACACTTGCAAAAAATGCAGGACTTGAACTCGGCATAAAGAACAGTATTGTTGTCAATGACAAAATGGAAACCTCTGTTCCTGACATTTATGCGGTTGGAGATGCGGTGCAGATTAAAAACTTTGTAACTGATTCTGATGCACTAATCTCTCTTGCCGGCACAGCAAACAAGCAGGGCAGAATTGCCGCCGACAACATTTGCGGCGGTGACAACCATTACACAGGCGGTCAGGGCAGCTCGGTTATTAAAATATTTGATATGACAGCCGCTTCTACTGGTATTAACGAAAAAACCGCAAAGTCCCTTGGTATTGCTACAGACAAAGTCATTCTTTCACCGATGAGTCATGCAGGATATTATCCCGGCGGTAAAATGATGACTATGAAAGTGCTGTTTGAAAAAGAAAGCTACCGCATTTTAGGTGCACAAATTGTAGGCTTTGACGGTGTCGATAAGAGGATAGATGTACTTGCGACTGCTATCCGTGCCGGTATGAAAGCATACGACCTTACAGAACTTGACCTTGCATACGCTCCGCCGTATTCCTCCGCAAAGGACCCTGTGAATATGGCTGGCTATATCATTGAAAACATGAAAAACGGCATTGTAAATCAGTGGTATTATGAGGAGGATGAAACACTTCCACGTGACGGCAGTGTTACGCTCCTTGATACACGCACACCAATGGAATACAGTATGGGTCATGCTGACGGCTTCATTAATATTCCTGTTGACGAACTGCGCGAACGCATAGGTGAGCTTGACAAGAGCAAGCCTGTGTATGTTATCTGCCAAAGCGGACTGAGAAGCTATATTGCAAGCAGAATTTTAATGGGCAACGATTTTGACGCCTATAATTTTGCAGGAGGCTTCCGATTTTATGATGCAGTCCGTAATGATAAAGCATTAAATACAAAATCCACCATTTGCGGAATGGATGCTTGAAAGGAGGATGTAAGATGAAGTATATTTGCGATGTTTGCGGATATGTCTACGACGAAGAATCGGGCGATCCCGATAACGGTATTGCACCCGGCACAAAATGGGAAGACCTTCCCGAGAATTATGAATGTCCCTTGTGCGGCATCGGCAAAGACCAATTCAGCAAAGAATAATGATTATGTAATAAAGGTAAAAGAGTTGAGAAGCTCTTTGGGAGAACTCAACGCTTTGTTTTATCAATCTATAATCTTTTCAAGTCCGTCTTTGTCTATAATCTCGATTGTTCCACGGGAGAGAGATATAAGCCCTTCGCTCACAAAATTCTTTAGCATTCGTGTTACCACTTCACGGGGATTACCCAAGTGATTGCCGATTGTTTCGTGGGTGATTTTAAGAATGTGAGTGCCTTCGATGTTTGCCTCATTCAAAAGAAAATCAGCAAGTCTTTTATCAAAGCTTTTCCACATCACTTGGTCTATCAGCCACATTACATCTGAAAATCGACTTGCCATAACTTCGTTTGTGTAATTGGTAAGCGGTGCGGAAACATCCATAATGCTTTTGTAAACTTCTGACGGGATGACTAAAACTTTAGTTTCCTTTTCTGCGGTAACGGTAATATCAAACTGAATGCTGTTCATGATGCAGAATGCAGAGAAAAGGCAAATATCACGTTCAAAAAGGCGGTACATCGTAATTTCTCTGCCATCGTCGGATATGGTAAACGCACGAATCTGACCGGACAGTATGAGGATAAGTCCCGTGCAATCTTGCGAACCGTTATGCAAAAGCTCACCTTTACTGAATTTACGAACAAAAGCCGAGCTTGTAAGCGTGTCTTGCTGTGATTTCGTCAGTTTATCAAATACCGGTAAGTATGTTAAATAATTCATAAGCAGCGCCTCCTTTTTCAGCATTTTTAGTATAGCATAATTTCGGGCATATGTCAATAATTTTATTGACATATGCCATAAACAGTGCTATACTGTATTACGAGGTGATAAAATGCCAAGACCGACGAAGTGTCGCCGGGTGTGTTATTTCCCTGAAGTTCTTGAATTTTCTCCAACAGGAGCAGTGAGCGGAGAGTCAATTGTTTTGACAGTTGATGAGCTTGAAACCATACGGCTAATTGACAAAGAAAACTTAAGCCAAAAAGAATGCGGGGCACAACTCGGCGTAGGCAGAACAACCGCACAGAAAATCTATGAAACCGCAAGGAAAAAGATAGCAGACGCACTTGTGCTTGGCTGCGCACTGAAAATTGAGGGCGGCGAGTTTCAGCTTTGCAGTGGCAGTACAGACTTTTGCTATAAAAAAGACTGTATCAAACGGCAAATTCAAAAAGAATACAAAAAGAATGGAGGACTTATATGAAACAAGAACAAAGAAGCAAAGCACTGTCTGTGCTGATTTCTGCAGTAATGCTGCTGACTCTGACAGTTCTGCAGGCAGGGGCGGCGGATGCCAAAACGGATATCAAAATCGGAGACTATATTCGTCTCGGAAAATATAATAACGAGTCCGTTTTGTGGCGTTGTGTGTCTGTTGACGACAACGGTCCGCTGATGCTCTCGGACAGGGTACTGGAGGATTATATGCCATACGATGCAATGACAAATGATAATGCCGAAACGCGTTCTCACAGGCGCAGCAATTATCGGAGTAAATATGGCTCCAATCACTGGCGCGACAGCAATATGCGTTCCTGGCTCAACTCTGAGGAGAATACGGTAACATGGCTGTGCGGCAATCCGCCGAAGGCAGGCTCTGTCACTGCCGGGCATGAATATGACAATAAGGCGGGATTCTTAAGCGGCTTCACACAAACCGAAATTTCTGCCATCAAAACGGTAACTCAGCGTTCCATCGTTTCACACCCGGAATACAGCTCAGGCTACATTGACGAACCGGGACTCGACCTTCCCTACAACACCGATATTGATACAGTTGCCGACGGATATGAAAGCGCTTATTATGAAAACATTACCGACAAAGTGTTTTTGCTTGATGTTAAGCAGCTCAATACGGTTAAACGGAATCTCGGAAGCTACTACATTGCAAAGAATAAAGCGGGACAAAGCTGGAACTACTGGCTGCGTACCCCAATTACGGACTGCAATCACGATATGCGTTACGTTGATACCCGGGGCAACATTTATCGCGACGCACCGTATAAAGGGTACTACGGAGTCAGACCGGCATTTTACCTGGATGCGGAGTATTATACGGTTTTGCAGGGAAAAGGCACGGAGTCCGAACCGTATACGGGCACGGTGAATAATAAGCCACCGGAGGTTCTCAGCCTTTCCGGTCCGGAGAAAAGCACCGGTGACGGCAGCTGGGATGTTGACACTGACAAAAACATTCAGCTTACGCTGGGCGAGTTTTATTCCAAAGACGGCAAATATGCCAATCCCACAATCCCGGTGTATGTAATTCAAAAACCGCGGAGCGATACGGAAAACATGGTAATTTTATTCTTAGCCGAAGGATATACCAAAAGTCAGCAGTCAAAGTTTTTAAATGATGTTCAGCGGATGTGGAAAAAAACGCTGGAAACGGAACCGTACCGAAGTATGGCGGATCGCTTCAATGTATATGCGCTGTGTACGGCGTCTATCGACGCCTATGGCGGAAACAGCACGTTTTTCAGCGTGGTTAACAGTTCACGCGATGCACGCATATCTACCAATTTAAACGGTCAGTGGAAAAATCACTTGCCGGAACGCGCCATAGGTCCCGCATTCATAGAAAAGATTCATGATGCGCATATTCCGGAGAAAACAAACCCCAACGAGTTCCAATGGGATAATGAATACGAGCCGTATTATTATGTGTACAATTACATCGATCAGTTTGTTGTACTGGCGAACAGCGGTCAATATTTCGGCGCTTCCCATAACAACATTAAATCAGGTATTCACTATATCGTTACATCGTCGGATAACTACTACTCTCCGTTTACCCTGAGGCACGAGCTGGGGCACGGATTGCTGCATCTGGGCGATGAGTACGAAGTGAACTATAATCCCGTCCCGGAGGAATCGCTGAAAGCGTCTCTGAATCTGTCGCACACAAAGGACCCCAAGCTGGTGAAATGGAAGAATATGCTTGGTTTCAGGCACACCTATACATGTCCGCATACGGATGGTTCATATATATACAATTCAAGCTCCATGTGTATTATGCGGTCAAGTACAAACAGTGAACTGTGCGATGTGTGCAGGCTGCAGGGATTCAAGCGCATGAGTCAGCTGATTAAGAATCCTCCCTCGCTCTACGTGGCGGAACCGGAGGTAAAAATATATACCGGGGATTACAGAAATCCAAGTGAGAACTCTTCTGCTTTTGAAGCGGCGAACTCTTCCGGTTATTACAGTTATGACGCTGACAGGAACAGACGTCTTTTGAGCGGATTAAGCAAAAACCAATTTAATCCCGGATTGAAGGGCAGTGAGATAGAGCTGCGCACCATCGTCCAGAATATTTCGGACACCGAAGAGAAAACAGTAACTCTGCGGATGTGGGTGGAACATTCCGACGGGACGATAGCCACGACGTCGGACGGCAAGAAAATTTTAACGGAGAAGAAATTTGACGTCCCCGTCTGGAGCGATAAGTCCAAGTTCTGGACCAAGAACGCAATGGACTATACCGGCAGCGACTTTGACTCCGGACTTGTCAACTGCTCTCTTGTTTACAGGATTCCGAAGAACGCCGTTCTTCAAAACGGCGATACCGTCGGCTTTGAGGTGACGGATGACGCTACCGGCGCGACGCTTGCCGATGACGGCGCGGAAACCAAAGCCTATGCCGACGTTACCATTGAATACAAGCTGGAGGACGGAAGCGATGTTCCGAACGCCAAGCCCGCCGTGATTCCCATTGCGGTCGGAACAAAGGTTGACTGGGAGTTCCCCGAGGAGCTGAACGGTTATACTCTTGTCAAATCGGAGAATGCGGACAAAACCGTTGGTACGGGCGGTCTGAAAATTACCTGCTGGTATAAGGCGAAAGAAGACAAGCCGTCGGCGCCGTTTGTTATTACAGACGAAAGCGGCGTAGCAGCGGACAAAACCCTGAAGGCAGGAAAATTCAGGGCAAGGCTTGTTTTGCCCGAGGGACAAAAGAAAGCGGCGGTTATCATTGCAAAGTACGTTAACGGAATACTTGGTGAATTAAAGATTTCCGAGCCGAAAGAGGCGCAGAATATAATCGAAACCGATTTTATTACGGTAGCCGGCGAGGATTTGACAAAAGAGACCGAAATCAAGGCGTTTGCCTTTGAAAGTATGGGAAATATAAAACCGATATATGATTTTCTGCATATAACAAAATAGGTTAAAGGAGGCGGTAATGTGAAGCAATATATTTGTACGATCTGCGGATATATCCATGAAACCGATGGCGAATTGCCCAATGATTTCAAATGTCCGCTTTGTGGTGCAGGCAGGGATGCTTTTGTGCTGAAAGATGAAACTTCAAAAGCAGAAACAACCCTTGAAAAGCCGCATGCAGAAAAAGAGTTATCCCCAATGGAAATGAGCGTAATTTGTTCCAATCTTGCAAGAGGTTGTGAAAAGCAGTATATGCCCGAAGAATCTGAGAATTTTAGAAAACTTGCAGAGTTCTTCCGTCAAAAAGCCGAGACTGTCAGCAATGCAGGCACAGAGGCGCTGCTTGAATTGATTAATGAGGATATTTCAGTAGGATTCCCTTATGGGAAATCAGTTGCAGACAAGCAACCCGACCGTGGCGCACTCCGCTGTCAGGTTTGGGCAGAAAAGGTAACAAGGATGTTGCAGTCACTCCTCACCCGCTATGAGTCTGAGGGCGATAAAATGCTTGAGAACACTGGTGTGTATGTCTGCACGATCTGCGGATTTGTATTCGTTGGCGATGCGCCGCCTGAGCTCTGTCCCGTATGTAAAGTGCCAGCGTGGAAATTTGAAAAAGTAGAAGGAGGTGCAAGATAATGGCAGATAAATATGCAGTACGAAACTTAAGGCTTTGCACAAAAGACTGTCTTTGCCTTTATGTTTGCCCTACCAGCGCTACCGATACAGAGAACAGCATCATTGATCCTGATAAGTGTATCGGTTGCGGCGTATGCGCCGAGGCGTGTCCTTCAGGGGCTATCTCTATGATGCCAAAGGAATTGCCCCCGCAGCAGCCTAAAACAGATAAGGTAGTCGGGGCACTGCGTGCTCTCGTTCAAAGCAAAGCGCAAGTTGAAAACATAGCTTCCCGGTTGCCCGATACACTTTCGGCAGCGGTAGCAAAATCGTCTCGCCTTATGGCAGAGGATCTTTTCCGGGAAGCAGGTTTTATGCTTCCGCAAAGTGCTAATACCAAGGAATTTTTGGAGCAGATTAAATCGTATCCCAATATTCCGGCAGATGTGGTGGAAGCATTGCTTCATAACATTAAATTCAATGAAAATATAGAAAAGAAAGAGGTAACGAAAATGGCAAAATGGAAATGCACCGTATGCGGTTATATTCATGAGGGAGATACACCTCCCGAAACCTGTCCTGTCTGCAAACAGCCGAAAGAAAAATTTGTAAAGCTTGAGGAAGAATCCAAGAGTCCCTATGCCGGCACTAAGACTGAAAAGAATCTTTGGGAAGCATTTGCAGGTGAGTCTCAGGCAAGAAATAAGTATACATACTTTGCTTCCGTCGCAAAGAAGGCAGGTTTCGAGCAGATTGCGGCGCTTTTCTTACAGACTGCTGAAAATGAAAAGGAACACGCAAAGCTGTGGTTCAAGGCTCTCGGCGAGTTGGGTGACACTGCTGAAAATCTTCTCCATGCAGCGGAAGGTGAAAATGCCGAGTGGACGGATATGTATGACCGTATGGCAAGAGAAGCGGACGAAGAAGGCTTCCACGATTTAGCCGAACAGTTCCGTGGCGTTGCTGCTATCGAGAAGGCACATGAGGAAAGATACCGCGCTCTACTTAAAAATGTTGAAACCAAAGCAGTATTTGAAAAGTCCGGCGTAACAGTTTGGGAATGCCGTAATTGCGGACATATCGTTGTAGGTACGACGGCTCCCGAAATCTGCCCTGTATGTAAGCATCCGCAAGCCTATTTTGAAGTTCGTAAAGAAAATTATTAAAGAGAGAAAGAAAAATGAAAGAAAGTTTTATATCTGTCGCCATTGCGGTAACTTGATTGGTCTTACCAACCGAGAAAACATATCCTCTGCCTGTCCGCCAATGTCGGCAAGATAGCTGTTCAACTTGCCACTTGTCAGCAAATTCATATACAAAACTTTATGGTGCTGTTTGAGATGCCGAGCATTCCGCTGTCCCCATATCCCGATAGGCTGTTCTGCTTCGAGTGGTAAGGTAAGATCGGGAATCAGATAATCCCCTTGCCGTACATAAGTGCCGCCCATTTGATCAAATAATGATTTTTCCATAGTGCTTTCCTCTTGCGTTTTAGTATGCTTTTATTTTACAGAAGTAAAAACGAAAATACCAATGTGCCGATTGAAAATACAGCGTATCTGCAATAAGAGCAGATGCGCTGTAATCTTTATATCTTTATTTCGGAATATGCGGTTAATAATTGTTGATACATTTTTCTTGAAGGTTGCCGTGATCCACCTTCCCACTTCGAATATATACTCCAACTAATGCCCGCTTTTTTAGCAAAATCCATTTAATTTAATCCGTGCTTTTTTCTAATCTTGTGAAGTCTGTAGGTATAAGGATGATCCATAAAACGAGCGAAATCATCAAACAGCAAATGTTTATCGACTTCAAGTGTCTCAGCTATTGCTGCCGCTGTCTGATAAGGTATTGGATATTGCTCTCGTTCATACAGTAATACCGTTGTCGGAAAAATACCAATTCTCTCAGCTAACTGCCGTGTAGTGAAGCCTTTCCGCAAGCGAAAATATCTAAGCATGGCTGCGGGTGAACTGCTGTCAGGCAATCCCTCACAGCAGAAATTCAAGTGCATTAACATCTTACCGTGTTTGTATTCGTATAGCCCTGCGTGATTGAGAATAGTGTAGCATTTGCACCAAAATGCACCAAAGTCTAAAAAGGTTGCACCAAAAAAATGCAATCGATAAATTGTATCATTTTCAGCTCGGTTATAGAGCAAATAATAGCGTGATTGATACAATGTATACCCCCAGACCTATTGATTTCAGCCATTTTGGGCTATCAAGACCGTAAAGGTCTTATTTTTTTGCTGATTTTTCGATACAGCGAATTTTGCAATGGTGCAAAATTTAACGAAGCCTATATGATTTTACAAACCTGTGTAAAGTTCGTTAAATCATATAGGCGATTATTCCAATGTTTGATTGGTGTAAATACTGAAAGGTCTAATTTTGTTCTGTGCTGATAACTCGAAATGTTACAAATCAAACAGTTTTCGCATTTGTTCATCCATCGTTCCGTTTTTGGCATATTCCAAAGTGTCACAAAGACGAATGTTATTTTTTTCGATATTTATCTCGTCGCTAAAACCGAGAATATATCTAAGACAAATACGATATATAATTTCTGTCGGAGCACAACCGTAAACCTGTTTGGCAAAAATATGGTTCAGCCTTTCGGAATTATCGGGATATAATGCTCTCATATGTTTGCTTTGGTACAGACGGGTCACAATTTCCGTTATATACATTCCCGATTTCATATAAAGATCAGCAAAAGTTGCATCCGGATTGTCAAAGCAACCTGGGTTTTCCTGTTCAAGTCTGTCCACCATATCTTTTACAACCTTTTTCGGTGTAAATATCTGATTTGTGCGCTGCGGCGGGATAAAATCAAAAATGTCTCCCTTATGGTCAGGCTCAAAATAATTCGCAAGCTCAGTACGCTTTTTTATGAATTCCTGCACCGCATCATTAAATACCACTTCATCAAACAGATGTCCGTCAAAGTGTTTCATTTCTCCACTGTCAGACATATAATCTCCGCCGTCACGCAGCATACGGAACTGGTCAAGCGTCACGCCCTGACCGTTCTGCGGATTGACCGTAACTTCCCAGAATACATTATCCGGCACGAGAGAATCAAAGTTTGCAAGCGTCGTGTCCTCGTTGCCATAGGCCATGAGGAAGGCGGGGATAGTACGGGAGAAGCCGCGCAGATGGTCACGAACACTGCCTTCGATGGAATCTTTCTCAGCCTTCAGTTTCTCGGTTTCCACTGTTTCAACGATGGTTTCTGCGGCTTTCTTCACAGTCTCCTCGCTGTGAAGCTTTGTGTTGATGCTTTCCACCATGTCACGATAGCCCTGGAGACGCCTTGCGGCGTATTCTTCATCAATCTGCGTGATCTCTGCCATTGTGGCGCCGGACTGTTGTGCTTCTTGTATTTTGTCATCACGCTCTTTCGAAAGCTTGTGATCACGGATTGTATAGTCACCGTATTCACGGGTTACAACGGTATCGGTGGTTTCCTGAATTTTACGCTCCAATTGATTTTGTGTGGATTTTCTTAAATCACTGCCGTATTGAGCTTTAGCAGATTCCATAAGCGTATCTGCAATCGGTTTTGCAAACTGCTCCCGCAAAGTTTGCAGTTCATCTTTTTTAGGATTTGGTGCGCTTTCCACACTCCTTTGAATTTCCTCTACCGCTGCCGAGAGCTGTTCCTCAACATCTGCATACACCTTATCGCCGAACAGATCGCTTGCTGTTCCGATAACCTGTTCTTTCGGAATCTCAACCTCGCCATTTTCGTTCAGGTTCAAATCGTCTGCGGTGGTTTCATCAATAGAAACGGATGTAAGTGATTTCGGTTCTTCGATTGCCTGCATATTGTTAATAATGTCTATGATTTCATGAGGAGCACCAAAAATACCGCTGATATTGGCAAACAGGAAATTTGACATAAAGCCTCGTTCCACGACTTCTCTTGCGTGAATACGGCGAGGAATCGAAAGAACCTTTTCAGCGTCTAATTCTATCATTGAGCCTTCTTCATCTTCACCATAAACCGGAAAGAAATTAAGGAGCTCCCGTACATGCTGTTTTCGACTGTCAAAATCGCCCTTTTCACCGGAGGTTTCGGGAATGAGGTCATTTGCAAACTGCTCAAAAATCGTAAGAGTACGTGCGGGGTCAAAGTCAAACACATAAGCGTTCTGCTTTCTGTATGAATTACCGTTGCTGTCCGTGAACAGACATGGATTTTGCGCACGAAAAGCCGCTTGCATATAAAGCGCCGGGCTTGCCATATTAGAGAGCATAAGAACAGCTGTCCATTCCGGAATGGTGATACCGGTTGTAAGTTGTCCTACGGAAAGAGTAATGGTCTTGTCGTTTTCTGCAATCGCCTTTGTGACTTTGTTAAAAGATTTTTCGTTTTCGCTGTCGTCATCCAATTTGCCGTCGCCGGCGGCAAGTATGATTTCATAATCTTTGAACACAGGGTGCAGCTTTAGTTTCTTTGCAAGAGCCTTTGCACTCGCTACACGATTTAAAATCCAAAATGTGTGCTTCAATTCATCACGAAGTTCGGGAGTGGAAAAAGGAAATTTCTCTTGATGTGTCATTGCGTCAAGAAACTTGTCTACATCCGTATCGTGGACAAACTTCCCGGATTCGGTTGTTTTGAAAAACTCGTTCAGGTCAAAGGCGAACTCTTCAATATCATCATCAGCAAGCTCTATGCCTCTTTTTACCTTGTCCCGAATAATATCGGACATCTGATAGGTGAAAAGAGAAAGGCGCGGCAGATTTGCATATGGGTTCTCTATCTCATTGGCGCTGTCCCAGTCACTCTTCTTTTTTTGTTCATCGGCATAGGTCCAGTTATAGATGGCACTTTCCGGAAATTTGTCGTTTGCCAGAGCTTTAAACGGTGTTCCGGAAAGATGCAGCGTCCGGTTGCGGTGTATATGATTGAATGCAGTGTCTGTTTTGTATGTATCTACACCTTCGTGAGCTTCGTCTACAATAAGAATGTCCCATGTCAAACCTTTTTCAGCACTGACTTCGGAAAGCTTGTCTATATGACCGCCGAAGTATATAGACCCTTTCAAATCCTGCAAACTAACAAATTCGATGCAGCCCTTTGTGTTATCATCAATTCTTGTTGTGTATTCCTCGCGGCTGTAGACAAACTTTTTATCCTTAATCCCGTCCACATTGCTCACAAAAATATAACCGGATTGCGGACCGAGAAAGGTCTCGTAATCGGAATACCATGAATTTGCAATCGCCGGGCGGTTAGTCACGATTAGAATGTTTTTTGCACCGAGTTTTAGGCACAGGTCATAGGCGGAAAGCGTTTTCCCGAAACGGGGTTTTGCGTTCCATAAAAATTCGGCGTTTTCTCGATTATTGAAATATTCAGCTGTTTTCCGGACAGCCTCCGCCTGCTCATCACGAAGCTTGTATGGTATCACTGCATCGGTGTCATCTTCCGATACAACACCGTGGTTTTGCGTAAAGTCAATAAAATTTCCGCGGGCAGTATTCGGCTCAATACGAAACCATTCCGTACCTGTTTCACGGGAAATGCCGAGCTTTTTCAGATAAGCGTGAAAGTCCTTATCCGTAAATGTTCCGTATGGTTCTGTCATATATGCGGCACGCAGTGCCCACCAAGTTTTATGCGCAACACCTACGGTATGTGTCTGCTCGTTGATACGAGTTTCCACATCACGTTCAGTAAAACCAATCTTTGTCCAGCCGTTATGTGCCGGTACTCCGGGAGTGGTATAGGCATAACACTGCGGAACGACCTTTGAGGCTGTTTTAATCTTAATCGCTGCCATTATGCCATCTCCTTTACATGCGTTTCTATAAATTCGATTTCTGTTTCATCAAGACCGTATTTTCTGTAGAGCTGAAGATCAATATCATGGCTTGATTTCGTCCAGTCGATGTCGGAAGTGGATGTGAAGTCTTGGATGGGGACATATTTCCACACAGACTTTTTATTGTCTTGTGTTATTTTAAGAATCCCCAACATTGTTCTTGCAAAACGTGTCTTAATATATTTTAACAATGCCTTTGCTTCATATTCTGAATCCAGTGATCCTATACTTATAAAAGACTGGGTATGCCCGATTACGGGCGTAGATAATACTTCTCCAATTGCACCTGAACCATTGGCTTTGGGGAGAAATACTTTCCATTTCATAAAATTATCTGGTGTTTTTATATAATCGCTCTTGATATACTTTGTACAGCGAACGGTTTTTTGCAGCCCATATAGTCCTACATATGCATTGCTTTTTGGTTCATCAAAAAAAACAATGCCACATAATTTTTCAAAAATATTTGTGGTAACATCGTATTTATGACCTTTGCTAAGAAGTTTTTCAACATTGGGAAAATCAGCGTGTAACTTATCAGTTAGTTTATAACTTTCTGGGGCATAAACCCAACTATCCAAACATAAAGTTCTGGTTCTAATTACCTTATCCTTGATGGTTCGTAACGCCTCAAAGTGAGTGAAAACTTCTATTATTCCAAAATTGTGATTTGCATCACGATATGTAATAGCAACACCACCTTTAATATCTGTACCATTAAAGACCTTGCCACTGTCCTGTTCATATGAAAGTACCTTTAGATGCGGATCATGCAACATTTTTTCATTCCACGACTTTGGTGTTTTACCAGCGTTGAATAAAAAACGTGCAGGGGTTATAAGCTCAACCTTTTCCCCGACTTCGTATGCGGCGTCCATAAAAGTATGATATACGGGCTTATCCGAGGTATCTTTGGTTTCCTCCTGATACGGCGGATTTCCAATCACATAATCAAATAATTTCTTTCCCATGAGTTATACCTCCTTTACTTTTTTCTTTCTTATTTTGAGCTGTTGCAAATTTTACAACAGTTGATTTCTTACTCATATTCGCTGCTCCTTTAAATCCATAAATTTCAAAGAGGTCTTGCTTCGCCAGTCTGTAACTCTGCACGGTACGGCTTCGGTTTCATCTTCACTGTCATCCTCTATGCCGAGCGTATCAAAGAGCGACAATTGCTTAAACTCCTCATAGGGTTTTCCGAGAGGAACGGTGTCGTTTAATCCATCCATCTGCCAGATGTTCCAGGCGATTTTGTTTGCTATTTGCCGCAAAAGCTTTTCGTCCGGCTGTTTCTCCCAATGCTCCTCATAGTAATCCAAAAAGGTTAAAAGCAGATTGCTTCTCGCAATCAAAACATTGTCCCCTTGATATTCATAGCCGTATGATGCTTCAAAAGCACGAGTTGTCCACTTTAGCCATTCTTCGTAGGTGTCGGTATTTTCATTTACAACTCGAAGCTTTCTGTCAAGAATTCCGATGCGTTGTATCGGCGGAACGATTAATTTTCCGGTCGACACATCATAGCGGGAAACAAGGTACGGAGCTTCTCCACAGGTAATTTCAAGGCGGCGGGAATCAATATATTGCTGCCATTTTTTTTGTTTGGGAAACTCAATTTTCCCTTCTGTGACCGTCCATGTGTGATCATCATTTTCAATATTAAATACATTTTTGCAACAAAACCAGTCCTCATCGCAGTGGTTATTCATCTGATTGCATAGCCATGCCGGGGTGAAGACTTCCGCTTTTTTTCGTGTTCGCTGTGCCTGAGCTTCCTGGGATTTTTGTATGCGCGGGCGTATAATATCTGCATATCTCAGCAATGAATTTATATTCATTTGTACTTTGTCAGTAAAGCCTTCGCCGTATTCTTCATAAGTGTCTGTTGCCCAGATAATATTCTTTTTTGTCGATTTATCTTGAAGCAGAAGATCCAGCACATTCACAACCGGATAACAGCTGATGTCTATCAATTTTTCCAACGGAGAAATCCCCTCCTTTCTGAAACTTTGTAATCGGTACGGTTTATTCGTTTGTCATCGTTTTTTCTTTTATGTGATAGCTAATATCATGCTTTTTGCAAAAGGCTATGACCTCATTGGCACATTCATTGTAAAAATGCTTGTGATTTTTATATGCAGAAGTTTCTTTGCTATAGTTTGTCCTTCCAAAAATAATCTTGTCCACAAAGCTGACAGAATCAAGGATTTCACCGAAGTTCTGGTTTATTAAGTTTGGTGTGGGGTATGGTTCTATACTCACCCATGTCTTACATCCCACATCGTGAAGTTTCCTTAATGCAGCAAGCCTGTCAGTATATGATGCCGCACCTGGTTCTGTTTTTTTACGATATTCTTCATCGAGAGAAACGAGTGTGATTCCATATTCATTCTTGCTGTATAAGTTTTTTAATTCAATCGGCAACAGTCCTTTTGTAAGGATGCAGCATTTTATGTGATTATCATTTAATCTCTGTATTGCATTAATACTCATTCTTTGAATTTCCGGGTATCCGTACATAAAAGGATCGGTTGTAAAGCAAAGTTGAACAGACTGAATCTTATCTTTTAGTTTGGGTATTTCTTTATCAAGCAATTCAAGTGTGTTGGATACAAGAAAGGGATGACACCACTCTTCGTATGTCTTGACATGACCAAATCGTTTTTTTTGCAAAAATGCATAGCATGGATATTTGCAACCGTGCGAACAGCCAAGCACATGGTTCATTGTATAATCCCCATATTCAACACCTGTCCGATAGAGCATACTCTTGCGTTCTATGTATCCTGCCACTTTCATTATCTCACCCACTTTACTGATACCGTTTGTCCGCGACCTTCTGTCATAAAGGATGTTGGTTTACCTTTTTCTGTTATGCTTGGGTTTCTCATGACTTCAAGTTGTTTTTCTTTCTCTAATCTTTTTAAGATTGTTGTAATTTCTCCTGATTTGCATACAATCCCATAGTTAACAAAGAATACAGCCAGTGCTTTATTAAGTGATACCCAATTGTTGCATTGTGAAAAATGCTCTATAACATTATTTCTAATTTCGGTCTCATCAATGATTTGATTATCAACTGTTTCTGGTAAAAGAGACAGTTGACCACCTGTTTGAATTTGTCTCATAAGTTCCCATCGGTTGCAAATATTATCAGCCATCAATATGCAACCATCAGGGTGATTTGTCGCATGAATCATTCTATATTTTGTGTGCTGACCTTCCTTTATACGAATGGGCATATTTAAAACATATTTGAAACTTTTAGTCAATCGTTGGCAGTATTGCTCGGCAAAGTATTCTTCAGCCTTATAGCCATCAATTTCACCATTTGAGAACTGCTTTATAATAGATTGCCAATAAGCGCCTCCAGCTATTTGATTTAATGCCTCAATGGATTTGTCTGATATATCAAATATAGTAGGAGCATATTCAACAAGATCGTCAAAAAAACTATCATCCATTTTGAATTGTTTCCCCATAACTCTACATCCCTCACGGATAAAGCCGAAAGAGTTCATATTAATCAGCAATTCGATAGAATTAAATTTTCCATCAGCAAGCTCATCGAACTTTTGACAGTTCAGAGATTTTATACCATATGGATCAATGTATAAAAACACATTGCAGCCATTTTTATTTTTTAGAAGATCATCGATAGTATTCTCGTATGCACCGGATACAATTTTTGCCCTCGGATAATCCTTTAAATTATTTCTAAGATCATCAGCGTAGTTCAAATCTATAAAAGCCGGCAAAATTTGCAGATGGCCATTTGCCTTTGAATTGCTCAAACTTTGCTGCATAATATCAAGTGCAATGAGAGGCGAACCCGGATTTCCATCATCAAATTTCCCTTTTCCTGCAAAACAATCTACATAAACTAATGGTTTTCCTGTATGCAGAATCTTAGTTACATACGGCTTTAAGTAACATCCCAACAACTGATCTTTTACATCAGACCACGGTTTTTTTTCTACAAAAAAATCATCATTCTTCTTTGACATATTGTTTCCCCTCTTTTCTTACTAACCTGCTAAAACGGAAGGTCATCTCCGGCAAGATCAGCAGGTATATCAAATGTATTATTTGTTGTATCTGTATACGGTTTTAGTAAATTTTCTTTGAAGAGCATTGTTGGCTGACCACAGAATTCGCAATATCGGGCGTTCCCTGCATTTCTATGAACTTGATACATACCTTGGTTCCCATATTCATCATAGTCGCAGCATCCTTCACATTCATTATACACAGAAAAACCACATATGCGGCAATACTGTGCATTTTGTGAATATTCTTCGTTTCCGCACTTTGGACAGCGTACAAATTTAAGATTCTCGTCTGTTTCATATCCGTCGTTATAAATCATGTGCCACTAACACCTCCAATCGACTCCTTTCTATATTATCTGTCTTCTTCAAATAAGACAGAACCGTTTTCTGTTCTGAATTTATGACATTTGCTGCTAATGCAGTATCGGTCAATATATACACATCGTCATTATCGTCCGCAAATGCATGTGAGTAGAGTATAGCAGATTGCAAATCCATTGATACGCTTGACTTTTTACCATACATCATATATTTCGCAAATTCCCAATAATCATAATCACACCAGTCACTATTGTAAAGCGTTCCTCGATATGTAATTAAACTTTGATAACGCTTTTCGAATTCGGGATACCATTTATTTGAACCGGTTTCATTTCCACTATCTTTTGAATAACAAGTTTCTATACGATCCGCTTCGTTAACCAAAGGAGTACCACATATACAACAAAACAATGCTTTGTTTGAAAAATGATGATTTAAGCATACAGGACAGACTGTAATTTTTGCATAATTCAAATTGTTAGCTATAAAAGGTTCGGAAAATGGATACCAATGATGCTTTGTTCCCTGTTTTTTGGTAAATTTTCGGCGGGCTTCCATTCTATCGTGCATTGTTCTGTACATTTCGAAGCGCTCAATTTGTGAACCGCAATAGGAGCAGTATGTTGCATTCGGGTCATCTATGTACGAATAGCACTCCGGACACTTTCTGCACACAGATACATATTTTTCTTTCCACGGTAGTCCCCATGTTCGATAAATGCTTCTATAGATTGCTTCGTCTGCTTCTGTTATAAGAAATTTGAAGAAATTCCTCATAATTTTTGTGTCGTATTCGCCTGCCGGGAGATAGTTGTTGTTAAAAACACGATTGTATTTCTTTTCGGCAGCTTCCTCTGAAACGCCGAATAAGAGAGCTATCTCATTAACTGTAATTTTTGGATAGTATTTCAAAATTGCAGTAGGCATGAGAAATTCTGCTGCAAAGTAGTGTGCTTCTATTTCTAAAACACCATATTGCTTTGATGTTATTCCACCTCGGTTTAATGCAGTTTCGCTAAATTCGACAAGGTGACCAAGAATAATGTGACCTATCTCATGCATAATAGTCCAGGCAATCCGATCTGAACTATTAACCGTAACATCATCATAAACGATGTAGTACTTTCCTGTACTATGCATCCTTATAGTTCGACCTTCCGCCTTAATCTGACGCAGATGAAACGGATCTTCTGATTTCATAACCTTTTTTGCATCTGACCATGGAATGCATTCAACATAATCTTTTAGTTCGTCAAGGACATCATAGGGAGAAATCGGAAATTTGGTATAGCCACATTCAAGCAGGAACTTATATGCTGTCTGTGTCACATAATCAAACCGTGGTTTATCAGGAATTTTTTTCTTTTTTAGCATATTCAATAAACATCTCCACTTGCTTGAATAGGTCGTCCAAATCCTCATCTTTCAAATCTGCATTTCTTGACAGACCATCTGCTATTTTTTCTACTGTTTCCTGTTGCTTTTGTGTTTTTAGACCGGGAAATGCTCGCTGAGTGGCAGACATATCATCATCCGGTGCATAGCCTGCAACCTTAAGCAAATCCTCTTGCGGAACATTCAAGGCGTCAGCTAAAGCACATAGAACCTTAAGCGAAGGCATTTTTCTTTCATTAGTTTCTATGCGCTGTACTTCTGTATGGCTAATGCCTGTGTTTGTGGCGAGCAAGTTTCGACTCATACCCAACTCAGTCCTCTTCGCTTTGATGAATTCGCCCAATGTCATAATTTCACCTCCACTATCCATTGTTTGTATTAATTATAACACACATTGAACCTAAAAGCAAGGGTTTTTGTAAAAAAATTATACCTAAAAGTGCAATTAGCTATTGACCTTTTGAAATAAAAGGTGTATAATGTAATTGAACTTATAGGTTCAATGATATGCTGCCGCTTAAAATTTACAGGTAGTTTATTTTTTGACGGTAGTTGCACCTATAAGTTCATAATATGCTTATTTTACAAATTAAAATTCTTTAACGAAGGCATCTTTTGCGGAAGAGAGGTGTGGGACATATGCAAGTTAGAGCAAAGCAGGGCAAAGGTAAATATTTGTTTGAGTGGGACCTTATATCAAATAGGATTGAAATGATTGTTAAAGGAATGTACTATCTCATTGAACTTAACAATTGTGGGACAGAAAGCTCATACAAAATCATAGAGGAGCATCTTAAAACAGCTCCATCAAATAATCTCACAATTTAATAAAAATACTGAAATCCTCGGAGCTGCAAGATGGCCAGAAGGGTGTCATAAATAATTTTATGGCATCAGTCTGGTCTTTTTGTCTTTTGTGAGATTTTGCAATTTGCCACGAAAATTTGTAGAGTAGAAATTATGAAAAAACTCCATGCGAAAAAGAGAAAAATATAATATAAATAAGAGAATAAATAAAAGTCTGACATTGAGATAGATACACACCTCAAAATGTGTATCCGTCTGAGTGTTGGACACTCAAAAAAATAAATCTAATTGCCTGACATGCATTAAGGGCAGATAGGATGCGAATATAGGAAGTTTTCACTTAATAAAAAAGTGAAAATATCAATATTCAGTACCCTTCCCTTTGTGCGCCCATTTTCAGGCAAAAGAGGTCTGTGTACTGGATTACATAGCCCCCTTTTCGTTTCTTTCTGCCCAATTGCAACAGGCAGAAAGGACAAATTATGAAAACTAAGAAAACACCAACAGCAAAAAGAGGAACCTACAAGTTTTTCGATGATGACGGAAATTTCATCACTGAGTACAAGCCCGGCGAAAACGGGGTTATGGAGATTGATATTAGTAATCTCCACAAAATGGACGACCACGAGGTTTACATAAACAATAAGGACAGGAGGCTGCCCAAAGAGTGTATGCCGATGTATGAAAAAAGGAAAGCGGAATTTATTGAGAAATTTAAAGAAGAACATGGTCGAGAGCCACGCAACAGCGAGATTCCAAAGCCGCACCGTCAGTACATATCAATTGACGCTCAGATTACCGCAAGCGGTGATGAACTCGGCGACAGCAGCCGGCTTGAGGCAGAGCTTGCCGTATATGATGATTTTGATAATGAGTCAGATGCCATTATTCACTTAAACGAGATAATTGCCGAAATGCCTGAAAAATGGCAGCAAGTATACAGGCTGCATTTATTAGCCGGTCTTTCAAAAGCAAAAGTCGGAAGAATACTTGGAATCAGCGATGTTCGTGTGGGTCAGCTGACAAGAAAAATCAAAGCGGCGATAGCAAGTGATGAGATTTTGAAAAAAATTTATCGTTGACACTTCGGATTTCACATTTTCCTTTTGCCTATAGGTATGTAAGGGCAAACGAAACAGTCCTTGCAGAAAGGAAGGTAAAAGATATGGTACCCCAACATAGGATACGCATTAATGTATCAGATGAAAAATCCAAGACAAGAGTTCTTGAAGGCGCTGACCGCAGATTGCCGATGCGATTGCTCCGTTTTCTGTTCGGAGATTTCACAACGGTATATCTGCTGTCGCCCGGACAGAGTGTGGAATCGGTGGAAGTTCACGAAGTCAAAGGAGGTGGAATGGTACATGAGCAGGATAAAGTTGCTGTTGGATGTAATTGAAGATGTTCGTTCTTTAAGTGACAGTTTGCAGTCCCTTGCTAATGCAATGGCAAGTGATGAGCCGATTGAACAACCCAAGACAACATCTGAGTCAAAACCGAAGGTACGGAAATATCAAGACAGCACATTGCTGTTTCAAAACAGGCGTTACTGCTTATGAGAAAGAGCCGACATTTAAAAATAATATGCTTATTTATAAGAACAAATATTACATCATAGGTGAAGAACACAAGGAATATATGCAGGATAAGATTATCGACGAGGATTACTACATTTTAACGCTTGCGGCTGTTGCAAAGGAATTGAAACGGCTAAATAAAACAACAGCAAGAGTTTTAATCGCCGCCGGACTTCCTCTCTATTGGGTAAGCGAGCAAAAGGACAGTTTCAGACAATATCTTATGCAAAATGAAAGTGTCAGCTTTACATTTGACAATATAAATTACAATATTGAATTTGCAGACACATATATTTTTCCGCAAGGTTTTTCTGCAGTTGCTGACAGATTGCGTGAATTTAAGGGTTTGAATATGCTTGCGGACATAGGCAACGGAACAATGAACATCATGTATATTGATGAGTGCAGAC
This sequence comes from uncultured Eubacteriales bacterium, assembly GCA_905199755.1. Lineage (GTDB taxonomy): Bacteria > Bacillota > Clostridia > UBA1381 > UBA1381 > UBA4716. The sequence continues at coordinate 25,702 of CAJKHT010000009.1, forward strand.
CTCTGCAAAACAAATGCTTCACGGAAAAATACGGAACATTTCAATGTATGCTTGAAGTCAGAAACAGACTTTTACAACTTGGTGTTTCCGTTAATGACAGTGTAATTGAAAGAGTGATAAGGACAGGCACCGCCGACATTGACGAAAATTATCTCAATGTTATAAAAGAAACCGCAACAGAATATGTTGAAGGCATTTTCCGAAAACTCCGTGAACACGAGTATGATGACAGAATTATGCGACTCTATGTCGTCGGCGGTGGCGGTTGTATGATAAAACATTTCGGAGAATATAATTCAGGCAGAGTTATCATAAACAGTAATATTTGTGCAACGGCACAAGGATATGAATTTCTTGCAAAAGCAAAGCTTGAACAGAATGGCGGTGTGGTATGAGTAAGAATATCATAAACACAAACATCCGATTTAATCTTGAAAATACTGATGACCGCAAGGCTTATGAGTATTTACGTAGTATGGATAGGAAAAAATATAAATCATATACAAGGGCAGTTGTCGCTGCCTTAAACTTTTACTTTGACCGCCAAAAGCAGTTAGAAAATGATTCCTACCTCGAAACAAGAGAAAAAGAGGATATATTTTTACAAAAAGTGCTTGATACCATAGAGCAAGGTCTAAAGACCGCCGGAAATATAGGCGGTCTTATACAGCTTTTGGCTGCAAGCACAGGACAGCAATCCGAAGTACAGCATAACACCGAAGAAGATACAAATGCTGCCCTGAACTTTGCAGACGGGTTTTAGCAGAAAAATCAAGCACTTTTCTACTACAAAATAAGGTTTTAACAGTAAAACATAAGGCAGTAACCACTACTTTTTAATTAAAAGTACGGTTACTGCTATTTTTATGTCTTTTTACTGTCAAACATATAAATTTTAACAGAAAGAGGTACTGATTATGACAGAACAAGAAAAGAAACTAATACAAGCAAAGCACAGACTTGAGGAAGCACAGGCACGAAATCGTGAGAAAGAGCGAAAGGCTCGCACTCATAGGCTTATCAAAGAGGGTGCGGTATTGGAAAAGGTTTATCCTAAAATCAAAGAGGTTAAACTTGATGATTTGGAAGATTTTATGCAAGTTTTGTTTGAAAGCAAGGCTTAATGTACGGCGTTTCGGGCAACCGAAACGCTTCTTCTTTTTCCCGAAGGGCGCACTTATTCACCACCGATACAATCGGCGGTGATACTGCCGCTGTTAGCGGCAGGCGTCGCGCTCTTACGCAGAGGGCGCGTCAAATTCGCTCTCGCTCATTCGCCGTACAGCCGACCACACAATCAAAGGTTGATTGCCGCATTGATTATCTCAATGCAAAATGAGCGTTGCTCATTTAATCGGCTGTCTGCTAAAACCTATCCCCGATAGCTTTTAGCAATTATGGACGGTATCACTACCGCCCATTTTCTTTTTGAAAAAAGAAACAAAAACTTGTCTGCTCGGCAGACGGAAAGGAGTATGCCCTATGGCGATTTATCATTTTGAAGCAAAGGTAATTACACGCGGAGTTGGACGCTCCGTAGTTGCCGCTGCCGCTTATGCGTCCTGTTCGCAGATATATAACGATTATGACGGTATTCAACACAATTATACCCGTAAGAAAGGTTGTGTTTACAGCGAAATATTTTTACCGCAAAACGCCCCTGCTGAGTGGCAAAACCGCGAGAATTTATGGAACGCTGTCGAAGCTGCCGAAAAGTCAAAGGATAGTCAGCTTGCAAGGGAATTGATAGTTGCCCTGCCGATTGAATTAGAAATTGATGAATGGAAATCAATCCTTAAAAAATTTATATCCGAACAGTGTGTTGACAAAGGTATGTGCGCTGATGTCAACATACACGATACAGACGGACACAATCCCCACGCACATATATTACTTACAATGCGCCCGCTTGATGAAAAAGGCAAATGGCAAGCAAAGACACAGAAAGAATATCTTTATAAGCGCGGTGATGAAGAACGAGGCTTTACTGCCGATGAATTTAAAACGGCACAGGCTGACGGTTGGGAAAAACAATATCAGTATTTTGTCGGCAAAGAGAAAATCTATATGACGCACTCGGAGGCTATGGCGCAAGGTCTTGAACGGGCGAGCAAATATCCGAAAAGTACAAAGTACGGCAGACAAAACCCGATATGTGCCGAATGGAATAGCGAGGAGCAAATCACAAAATGGCGCAAGGCTTGGGAAAGCGTTATCAATAAATCGCTGGAGCAAAAAAGCATTGACGAGCTTGTTGACTGCCGCAGCTTTGTTGAGCGTGGCATTGACGAACAGCCGACAATCCACGAGGGTGTTTCCGCGCGTATCATAGAACAGCGCGGCGGTGTGTCGGAGCGTTGCGAGATGAACAGACAAATTAAAGCGGATAACGCATTATTGCGTAAGCTGAAAGCGTTAGTCAACAGCCTTGAAAATACTGCGGTTAAACTCGCTGAAAAGTTAGAGAGTATCAGAAATAACCTCATATCCGTATTTTACGAAATCAAATACAACAAAAATACTGCTGATGAAATTCAGAGCGATAACCGCACTATTGATATTCTTTTGAGAGAGTATAACAATGTAGTAAAGGCGATTGATGAAACAGGCGCGGAATTAGAAAAGTTAAAATCTGAAAAAACCACACTACCACCGATACATATATTCAAACACAATGCTTTATCGGAGCAAATCGAGCAATCGGAAACAACATTGAAAAAGCTGAAAAACCGTAAATCCATATTGCTTGATGATATGGGTATTAAATCTGAAAATGATGTACCTAAAATTAAGGAACAGCGAAACAATAACAAAACCGAGCTTGAAAAAATCTCAAAGAGAAATGACACACTGACCGAATATTCCGAAAAGGGAAAGACACAATATAGAGAAATAAAGGATAATCTATCGCCCGAAGAATTGACCGCCGTTCAAGAGGAGTGCAGCTATATTCGCGAGGATGGTATTAATGGAGTTATACAAAAGTTAAGAGCAACTTTCGGAAAACGATATGACTATGATATTTTCAAAGAAGCTGAAACAGATGTAAGCAAAGCCTTGAATGAAAAACCGATACCGAAAAAATCAATTTTATCACAGTTAAACCGCAAACAACAACAATCCATACTGCAAAACAAGAAAAAATATGAAATAGGCAGATAAAGCCATACAATGAGTGGTAACATTTTATAAAAATATTAACAATTTATATAATTTATTGTATTTGTAACATGATGAAAAATGTTTGATGAATGCTCGTATATTTCAATAATCATAACCACCAGTGAACTGGTGGTTATGATTCAAAAATTGGAATACAAACTGTGATTTGTGTCGCGAAAAAGATATGGGGGTAAAGAGCAGAGGGAGTATTGTAGACTAAATAGGTGAGCCATTCCTGAAAAAATAGACACAAAAAAGTTTTAAAAAACGGAATGAATCGTAGTTTTTCTTTGACTTACTAAATCATCCGCATTTATTCCACGGTTCACTTGACAACGAGCCTCTGACAGCGTGGCTTTTGGCACTGCGGCAAATAGCCTAAAGGCAGTGTGCCATAGCAAAAGCCTACTACGCCGTCTCCTCATTGTCAAGCGACTTTCGCGGCATAAACGCTAAGAATGCGTTTTTCATATGAATTTGGTGTAAGCCAGCCAAGCGCCGAATGCGGTCTTACGTAATTGTAATAGGCTTCAATATAAGCGAATATATCAGCCTGTGCTTCGCTTCTTGTGCGGTAGTGCTTGTGATGTGTAAGCTCGCATTTAAGACAACTGAAAAAGTTTTCGGCTACGGCGTTATCATATGGATCACCCTTTCTTGACATACTTTGTGTAATATTGTATTTTGCCAAAGCTTCACGATATTGCTTCGATGCATATTGAACGCCTCGGTCACTGTGAAATATGAGATTTTCTCCCGGATTTTGGCAGCGTACAGCCATTTCAAGAGCTGCCACCGTCAGATTTGTATCAATACGGTTTGAAAATGCATATCCTACGATTTTTTTATCACATAAATCCTTTACTACAGCCGCATAGAGCCAGCCTTCATCGGTCGGAATGTAGGTTATATCTCCAACCCATTTAAGGTTAGGCTTGGAAGCTGTAAAATCTCTTTTAAGCAGATTAGGTGAAATGGCGTAACTATGATTGGAGTTTGTGGTAACTTTGTAAGCTTTTTTGCGAATAGAGTGTATATTATGCTTTTTCATGAGGCGATGAAGGCTGTTTCTTGAGCAGGATACAATATCTTTTAATATATGATACAATCCGTCAAGTCCTGCGGCAGGATACTTTTGATGATGTTCAATTAAAGCACGTAAAAGCTGCTGCTCGTGTTGCTTTTGCTTGGATATACCGCGAGTTTTCCATGCATAATAGCCACTCCGAGAAATTTCAAGTAAACGGCATAGCTTATTCACAGAAGTTTCGGAGCGATGAGCATCAACGTATTGATACTTATCTTCTATGGTTGTGAAAGTATGCCGACGGATTTTTTTAATACAGCAATAACCTCATCTTTTTCGGCAACTTGTTTGCGCAGTGCACGTATTTCTGCTTCAAGCTCACGCTGGCGATTGTCATTGCGATTTTGACGATCGGTTGTACCCGGCTGAAAGCCGGAACACTTAAGCCATGATTTCAATGTATCAGTGCAAATTCCAAGCTCAGCAGCAACATCTTTAATCTGACGGGACTGCTCAATAACCATCTTAACAGCGCCTGTTTTGAATGCTTCATCGTAACGAGGTGGCATTGTTCCTTTTTTGATTGACATAAAAATTCCTCTTTCTTATATTGGATTTTGTTTTGTCCATTCCATTATATCACACTTTTTTGTGTCCATCAAATCAGGGAGGGTGGCAAAGTGAATATAATGTTGCTGTAAAGGTAGACGGAGAATTGATGTGCTCATACACTTTGGAAAAGTATACACGCGGAAGATATAAACTGACAGAGAAGGTTACGAATGAAGCGCAAAAATATTACTTTTATAACGACAACAAAGTAGCAGTTCAACTTCCGGCCACAATGTATGCTGATGAAAATTATTTGCTTACGCTTCAGGAGGTTGCAAATTTAACAGATAATTATTCTTCGGAATACACATACGAATTGGGAGGTATGGCGATTGAGGGTAATGGTTCAAACGGAAGAAAAAGTTTCCCGAGACTTAAAAGCCGCAAAGATAAGGGTATAGTGTCAAATTATGGTATGAGTGCAAATGAAAAAGTGTATGAATATGATGGCGCTGTTGGATTTACCGAATATACTATGTCGGAAACAACGGTACAGACAGGCGCTAAAACAGAGTATACCTCAAATGTGCTGAGACAAATAACGAATAAAAGAAGTTCACTTCCGGACAGTGATTTAACAATTGAAACAAATTATTCGTATGATAAATATAGATTGCTGGAATCCTATGAGCAAAAGACATACAATTCAAGCGGAAGCTATTCAGTTACAGAATCATATGAACATGACGAAAAAGGAAATCTTATAAGTCATACGGATAAATTCGGTACACAGAGACAGTATAGTTATGATGACGCTACGAGTGTAATTGCCAATATAGAAGAACCAATATCACGCTATGGATATTCTTCCATGAGATATACAACAAATGAATTAGACCCAAATGGCAGCATAATAAAAACCTCTATCATGGACCAAATAAAAAACATCGCACAGACTACAGAATATACATATGACACATACGGTAATATATTAAGCAGCAAGAGCTTACCCGCGTACATGGCGGAAGAAATATTTGAATATACAGATGATCATGCGAATATAAAAAGGCTTATAAAGGGTGACAGAGTGACAGCCGAATATGAGTATGATAATATAGGCCGTAAAATATCCGAAACAAACGCGCTTGGACAAACAACGAAATATAAGTATAGTTTCAGAGGTGATTTAGTTGAGGTAATAAACCCCGATCATACAAATACTAAAAATCTCTATTCTTCCGATTTGGGCAGCATTTACGAGACCAATATTTACTGTGATGAAAAAGGACCTGTAAAAAAAGAGACTATAGATGATTTTGGAAGAGTTACGTCTGTGTCAGAAATTTCGGTTTTGGAATCGGAGAATACATATAATAATCAATATAATTATGAAGATTTTTATGAAGATGAGAGTAAATTTTTTGATATTTTTACTCTTGATGGTTGGCAGACAAAGGAGAATATACGGTATGATTCTATAGGAAGAGTTACAGAGGTTTCCAACGTCAACGGAACAACAAAGTATGAATATGACGGATTTAATCGTATCATAAAAAAAATCAATCCTGATTTATCGGAACAGAGGATAGAATACGACGATATAGAACGCACAAGAACAGTATATGATGAAGAAGGAAACAAAACAATAGAAAAATACGATGCGGAAAACAGAGTAATTTCTCAGACAATTTTCCCGAACGAGAATACTCCTGTGTCAAACAGCTTTTCGTATGACCGAGAAGGTCAGCTTGCCATGATAGTTGATTATAACGGAAATACTACCGGGTATCATTATGACACATTGGGACGAAAAACTGAAACAGAAAACGCATTGGGCGAACGCAGTTACAAGAAATATGCTTCCGATATGTCGTATGACGCGGAATACTACTTTGACGGAACAGTTCGGCAGATGAATTACTATGATGAGTTTGGCAGACTGAGTGCAGTAACGGATGAATATTTCAATGTCAACACGTATGCTTACGATGCGGGAGACAATCTGATTGAGAGCATTGATAAAAACGGTAATTCTATAAGATATAAGTATAACAGCCGTAATGCAGTTACTAATATATCAACCAATGGCGCGGAAAAGGAATATACATATGATGAAGCCGGAAAAACAAGAGCGATTGAAAGCCGAAGGGCAAATTCTTCGGGAATTCTTGACAAGGAGAACAGAATACAATATAATTATAGAAGAAACGGTCTTGTGAATGATGAAACAGACAGCAGACTTGACGGTATGAGCAGGGTGACATTTAACACTCAATACAATGAAATCGGTTTTCCGACAAGCTTTACGGTAAGAAAAGATACGGGACAGGAGATAAAAAAGACAAAGTATACCCGAGACGAAATGGACAGAGTAAGCGATATCGGACAAATGGCGTCAGATGTGCAGAACAAGAATGTAGGCTGCGAGTATTATGCAAACGGCTGGTTGAAAAAAGAGACCCTGCCGAACGGTTATTCGAATAATTATGTATATGACGGAGCGGGAAGAATGACGGAGCTTAATCGTATTGACGCAAATGGCATATCAGCGCTTAAATACAGCTATACATATGACAACAACGGAAATCGTACAGGTATGGTTGAAATTGATAAAAACGGTGTCCAAACAGTGACGCAATATGAGTATGACGCTCTTAACCGTTTGACAAAAGAAGTAAACGGACATAGCGGCAATACAACAACATATGCTTTTGATGCTCAAAACAATATTAAAGAGAAAAAGGTCAGTGGCGCGGAAAATTATACAGAGAGCTATATATATACGTCTGAAAATACAGCCAAATATATGAGTGACCGTATAATTGAAGTGACAAGAAAAACGGATGATGAAATATTAAGTCGGATATATTATTATCAAGAGCCAAATGGAAATACATATAAGAAAATAGTAACCAACGCATACGGCGAACCGACTGAAACAACTGAGTATACATATAATTCATGGAATTTGCTGGAAAGCGCAGCTGTGCAGAAGGGGAATACAAAGACTGATGTAACTTTTAAATATGATGCAACAAATCGCCGAAACGGAAAAATAACGAAAATCTATGAAAACGAAAAGCTTAAAAACTCAAAAACCACCGAATATATCTGGTATGGGGACAAGGTTCAGTATGAGGAAGTCACGCAGAACAGAGCTGTAACACCAAGCGTAAACATGTGGGGAATGACCGGATTAGCGGCAAGGAATGATGACTTGTTCAGCAGTGACGCTCACGGCAATACCGATGCCGAATATAGCGGCGAAACAACAGTCAAGAAATATGCCTATGACGCATACGGAAACGCAATAAACGATAACGGAGATGACGATAACCCTTACCGCTATTGCGGCGAAAGCTATGATGAGGAAACGGGCTTGTACTACCTCCGCGCAAGATACTATGACCCAAGTATAGGTCGATTCATGTCCGAAGACCCAGCACAAGACGGTACGAATTGGTATGTGTATTGCGGGAATAATCCTGTGATGCGAGTTGATCCGAGTGGAAAAAAATATATTATAGATAGTATGGCTAAATGGGTATGGCAGCAGGGAGCAGAACATTATTTAAGAAATAGAAAAGGATGGTATTTAACAGCCACATTACTAGAATTATCAACGAATGATTCGGTGCAATGCTTTGAAGCTCATGATGGTGATTATAGTGCCAACTTAATAAAATATAATAGTGATTTTCGGAAACAGGTAAATGACTATTTATGGGAAAATGGCACACGGTATGATTATTCATATGCATTCTTTACATTTACATATGCTTTTGATGTTTCGGGGGGAGATTTGGGTGCAGCATTACATAATGTTTTTGTAGCAGTTACAGCTGAAAGAAATAGTGATGCATCATGGAATACTTTTATACAAGTATATGATACATTTGACTTTACTGAATTTAGGAATCCATTATTAGAAGATGACTTGAAAAGCATGTTTTTATGGACTATGAATGATTTAGCATTTCTGGATCAAGCCATGAATGTAATTGAACCAGTAGAGGTATATATAGATTTTTATGATACATATTAAGAAAGGTAATATAATGAAGAAAATAATTAAAACACTAATTTTTTGTGTGATAATATTTATTGTTGTATTTGTTGTTATATGTAGACTTATATCCCAAAACTATGAATATAGCATTGGACGTGATACTCATAAAGCTTTTGGAAATAGAGAATATCAAATTCTAACTTATACATCTATGAACAGAGAAAAACAATACTGTTTATACAATTTTAAATATAATGAAACAGTTATTAATGACTTAAATTCATATAAAGCTTATGGTAAATATATATATTTTTGTGGTGATAATGGTTTAGTATATATAAGGTTAAACGCACAGAACAATAAAATTTTATACTATCGAGCAACAGGATGTAATTTAATAAATGTAGAGGAAATGCAAAAAAATGGTGACATTGAAGTTATTACTTCTCTCGAAGTAGCCTCTGAAAAAGATAGGTTACGATTTGACAAGTTACTAATCCAATGATGTCAAGGGGACGGTTTTCTTGACACTATCTACCATTTCGACGGAACGCTGAAAAAAACATCATACGGCAAGCAAACTACAGATTATACATATAACCTTGCAAATATGATTACCGAAGTGAACAATGCAAACGGAAGCACACAGATTTCCAAATACAGCTATACATACTATGTAGACGGAAATCAAAAGAGCAAGACAGAAAGCGTTGCGGGAACTAACAAGGGTACAACAAACTACACCTATGACGGCTTGAACAGATTTGTTAGTGAACAAGCTCCGGACAAGACCTACAGCTATCAATATGACAGCTATGGCAACAGAAGTCAGTTAAGTGTTACGGGTGATGAAAATTATGCAACAAGCTATACATACGATAAGAATAATCGTATGCGTAATCAGACCAAGACAGCCGGAACAGCAAAAGAAATAACGGACTTCTGGTACGACCCGAACGGCAATCAGATTTCAAGCATGACCATATCAACAGGCGGTACAGGTACGGCAGGGGCAGGCATAGAGCTTGCAGGAGGCAACACCAACAGCTACAGTGAATATGACAGCTGGAATCAGCTTACAAAGACAATGCAGAACGGTAAAACCGCAAGCTATACTTACAATGGCGATGGACTTCGTATGAGCAAGACTGTAAACGGAACGAAAACAAGTCATATATGGGACGGAACGAATATTGCCGGAGATGTTACAAACGGAACTGTTACAAAGTACATAAGAGGTTTACAGCTTATTTCTTCAAAGAAGGGCAGCAATGAGAGCTTCTATACCTATAACGGACATGGCGATGTTGTTCAGCTTACAAACGGCACAGGCAGCATAACGAAGCAGTATAGCTATGATGCGTTTGGTGTGGAAATAGGCAAAGCTGATAATGACACAAACCCATTCAGATATTGTGGTGAATATTATGATACCGACACCGACAGCGTATATTTGAGGGCGAGATACTATGCATCAACCACAGGCAGATTTATTACAGAAGACCCAATCAAAGACGGCACGAATTGGTATGCATATGCGGGAAATAACCCTGTGATGTTCGTGGATCCAAGTGGGCTGGAAATGAAAATAGAAGATTATCATGATTGGTATAAGGAACAGTTAGATATTTTATCAGATGACACCCTTGAAATAGATGAGTATGGATATGTTTTAATAACGAACTATGTTGACAATCCAGATGCGGCAACAAGTTTAGTTAGAAGAATAATAAATGATTCTAAAATGTGTGTGCTTACAACGGATTTTGATTCTAATTTGCCATATGCCACATCTTATTCTAATCAAAATGAAGATGGTAAATTATATGGTGAAAGTGGGGGTACCATAACAATAAATCCAAACATATTTAACATAAGTAAAGTCACAGTTGAAGGAGGAAAAAAAGAAACAGTACCAACATATATAGGGATAGCGCATGAATTAATCCATATTCTCAGAGCAATGGGCGGAAATCATAAAAATTATCAAGCTACTTTTTTGGGTAAAAGAACAAATGCTGAAGAATTGGATACGGTTGGACTTAATTATACATACAACAACACATATTTTGATGCCGGAAATTGGTATACCACAGAAAACTCTATTAGGGATTTATTTGGGCTTAAAAGAAGGGTGGCGTATTTTTAATGATTAGGCATAAATGGATATTGATAGTATTAATAGTTGTTTTGATTGGAAGTATAACATCAGGTTGTTGGATACATGACAAATCAAATAAAAAACATGTTGATTTATTAATGTCCTTTGATATTGTAAGAAGTCCAACACAAGAAAAAACAGTTTCAAGAGGCAAAGCGATTATACAACTTGCTAAAGTTTTGGGAGTTTCAGACAGTTGGGCTGAAAGAGGAGTATATGGAACAAATCCTGCTCTTGTTGAAGCTTATTCTGACTATGCCGGATTTTCTGGGGATTATTCTGATTTGGAATTAGGATATATGGGATTGTGTTCGCATGTTATCTGCGGAGTTGATAAAGAAAAATATGGGTATCCGATCGAATTAAGACCTAAAGATTTCCTTACCAAACAAGAGGCGTTGGAATATATGTTGTTTTGCGTAGAAGAACAAAATCCCGATAAAAATAAGAAGGTGCTTTACAGGGCAAGGGATAATAATATAATAGAGGTGTTTGATTTTATGAGTTTTACAGAGCTAAATTCTTATATAAGCGAGAAACAGTATAATAAGCTACTGTATAAATTGTTAAACCATAAAAGATATTTATACTTGACAAAAGAAAGAGCATTATATGTTGAACATGATTTGGATATTTATAATGATTCTGCAATCACATATAAAAAATTTTTGGAACAAAGATGATGACTTATGATGCATGGAACAGACTGATGGAATTTAACGACAGTTTAGGCGAAACGACAAACTACTATTACTATTCGGACGGATTGAGATCAAGAAAAGTAGTCGGAATAGAGACGACTCAATATTACTATGATGGTGATAATGTCATAAATGAAATGATGAATGGTGTAAATTTTGCAACCAACCTATGACGGCGCGGGAAGAATGACGGAGTTAAGCCGGGAAAGCGCAGACGGAACGATTGTCTTGAAATACAACTACAAGTATGATAACAACGGCAACAGAACAGAAATTCAAGAAATAGACCAAAACGGTGTTCAAACAGTGACAAAATATGAATAGGACGCTCTTAACCGTCTGACGAAAGAAGTAAACGGACATAGCGGCAATACAACAACATATGCTTTTGATGCTCAAAACAATATTAAAGAGAAAAAGGTCAGTGGCGCGGAAAATTATACAGAGAGCTATATATATACGTCTGAAAATACAGCCAAATATATGAGTGACCGTATAATTGAAGTGACAAGAAAAACGGATGATGAAATATTAAGTCGGATATATTATTATCAAGAGCCAAATGGAAATACATATAAGAAAATAGTAACCAACGCATACGGCGAACCGACTGAAACAACTGAGTATACATATAATTCATGGAATTTGCTGGAAAGCGCAGCTGTGCAGAAGGGGAATACAAAGACTGATGTAACTTTTAAATATGATGCAACAAATCGCCGAAACGGAAAAATAACGAAAATCTATGAAAACGAAAAGCTTAAAAACTCAAAAACCACCGAATATATCTGGTATGGGGACAAGGTTCAGTATGAGGAAGTCACGCAGAACAGAGCTGTAACACCAAGCGTAAACATGTGGGGAATGACCGGATTAGCGGCAAGGAATGATGACTTGTTCAGCAGTGACGCTCACGGCAATACCGATGCCGAATATAGCGGCGAAACAACAGTCAAGAAATATGCCTATGACGCATACGGAAACGCAATAAACGATAACGGAGATGACGATAACCCTTACCGCTATTGCGGCGAAAGCTATGATGAGGAAACGGGCTTGTACTACCTCCGTGCAAGATACTATGACACAACTATAGGTCGGTTCATGTCCGAAGACCCGGCACAGGACGGATTGAATTGGTATAACTATTGCGGAAATAATCCGGTGCAGTGTGTAGATCCGAGTGGAATGTATGTGGTAACAGTTCGTGATGGTATTTATACTGATTATGTATTACCTAATGTTAATACTTATAGCACAGGAGAGTATTGCGATTTGAGAGCACTTGCGAGTATTGGATATGCGGGGGTGACATGGAATTCGTATTACAACGAAGGAATTTGTTGTCTTAGCTTTAATAAAGGTGATAATAGATATGAAATTCAAATGAGATTTGACTCATTGGAAGAGGGAACTTATGCTAAAGTGGCAACGAAAAGAAATGGGGAATTTGTAAACAGTGATGATCCAGTAAAAAACATGTAAGAAAGTCAAGACGCGTTTTTTTTCTTAAAAAAAGACGAATATACTGATGGAATTAGAGTTCAAGCAAAAATATCGACAACGCTTTGGATGTTAGAACAAGCTCCCATATATGATTTTATTAAAATGACATATGATGTTGCCATTGATGTAAATGAAATGTATGGCATAGAGATTCAAGATACATTAGATTATTTGGCGCAAGAATCACTGATTACATTTTCGTGGGATTATAAAGTCCCTTCTTATGAGGATGTATTGCAAAAAGCTCTTGGAATGTGAAAGTAGGTGTTTATCATATGAGAAAATTTATATATTTTGGAATTGTTTGCTCCGTGATTATGTATATCACATATCCATATCTTATGAATTGCGTTATTTGTGTGATAGGAGATAGTCGCTTTTTTTACAAATTCCCAGGATTTTTCCATGTTGCGAGTGCTATACTTTGTGCTGTTTATGTAATATATTTGATATTATTATTTATTTTATCAAAAAAATATAAAGCTAAACTGGCTGAAAAGCTAATTGGTTTTCTTGTAGGATTTTTAATAGGAGCTATCGGTACGATATTATTATTGATTATATGTTCTTATTTTAAATTTATTGATAATCTAATAACAATAAGATATATACATAAAGTTGATATGCAAATCAATCATCATATGGACTATTTTTACGCTAATGCATATATACCTTTTCTAAACAGCAAATTATTAAACATAGATATAAAAATGTTTTTTGGAGTTCTATTGGGTTCTTTGTTTAATATTGCTGTAGCGCATAGTATTACTAAGTTGAAAAAGAAAGTCTAATGACAGTGATAGAAGCAGTAATAAAATGCGGTTAATATAAAACAATTGAGATAATGATGATGCATTCTCTGCAGCGGTACAAGAATCAATATTGATTTAATATGGAGGATTACTTAAGTGTAATTTCACATCTCATAAGATAGAAGTAACAGGTAGTAACAAAGTATATATTATCGAATATGACGAGCAATTAGGTGAATATATTTGCCAAAAATAATTACTGCAAGGACTTAACAATCTTGTGTTAGAGTGGAAATGTTTATTAAGATTGCGATGTTTGCAGCAAGCTTGTATATACAAGGAATCGTGTTAAAAACAACACGATTCTTTTTTATGCCTCAAATCAATATACATAAACAGAAAAAAACAGAAAAACATCTTGACATTTCAGGAAAAATATGGTGTAATATAGCTATAAAAAACCAAGTAAAAATGATATGCACCCCAAAAGTTAGACGCTTTTGGAGGTGCATATTTATATGGGCAAAACAGGAAGAAAAAACAATAGTGCAGTATTTAAAATCTGCGTTATAATGGATATGCGGGAACACTATTTATCGTATCACAAAACAGTGCGAAAGCATTGGAATACATCAACGCATTCAAAAGAATGCAACTATATTAATACGGTTAAACGGTAGGAACGCATATTTTTAGAAGAAGGAGTCGAAGGTCTTATGAAAGAAAAACGAGGCAGAGCTTGCGCAGCAAACGGAACGAGAAAAGGTCGTCCACCTAAGATTGAAAAGAAAGTTGAAGAAGATTTAATTGCCGAAAATCAACGACTCAGAATGGAGAATGAATACTTAAAAAAACTGAGAGTCTTAGTTCTTGCGGAAGAGCGAAAGAACGGGAAAAGGCGTTAATTATCGCTGAATTAAGGCAAAAATATCCGCTGAAAGATTTATTGAAGCTATCAGGTCTTACAAGAAGCACATTCTACTATTATCTTATCTTAAGTTATAATAGAATAAAAACCTTGAAAGGAAACTGATAAAATGAAAATGATTACTAATGAACTTGTTAACAGCTTTAAATTGTATCTGTATGAAGAAGAAAAAAGCGACAACACAATAGAGAAATATATTCGAGATATTCGATTTTTCAAAGAGTGGCTGTGTGACAGAAAATTGGAAAAATCGGTTGTACTTGAATACAAAAAATATCTTTGTGAAAACTATGCTCCGGCGAGCGTGAACTCTATGTTATCGTCGATAAATGCATTATTTCTCTTTATGGATTGGCACGATTTAAAGGTTAAAACATTAAAAATTCAAAGACGGTTATTTGCAAGCAAAGAAAAAGAACTTACAAAACCGGAATACGAAAGACTTTTAACTGCGGCAAAAAACAAGAATGACGAAAGGTTATATTATTTAATGCAAACCATAGGCAGTACGGGCGTTCGTATATCCGAATTAAAATATATAACTTGCGAATCAGTAAAAACAGGGCAAGAGGTTATAAATTGCAAGGGCAAAATTAGACAAGTATTTTTACCGAAAAAACTATGCGAAATGTTAAAATCATACATCAAGAAAAAGAACATAAAAAGCGGCTCAATATTTATAACGAAAAGTGGCAAACCACTTGATAGAAGCTGTGTTTGGAAGATGCTCAAAGCCTTATGCAAGGCGGCGAATGTTGCTAAAGAAAAGGTTTACCCACATAATTTTCGGCATCTTTTTGCGAGGGTATTCTATTCGATACAAAAAGATATTGTAAGACTTGCAGATATATTGGGACACTCGAGTATAGAAACTACTCGCATCTACACAATCGAAAGCGGAACAGAACACATAAAGCAACTGCAAAAGCTCGGTTTATTGCGGTGTTAAGGACAAATTCAAAAAAATCTGCTAAACACCCTTGACAAAATGTTTATGAACTAAAGTACATAACCGTTTCTGCTGTCAAATCCGGGCAGGCAATAATCAATTGCAAAGGCAAGATGAGAACCGTGTTTTTGCCGAAACAGCTATGTAAAATGCTGAAAGAATATATCAGCCGGCACGGCATAACAAAAGGGTGTGTTTTCGTAACAAAAACAGGCAAACCTCTTGACAGAAGCAACATCTGGGCAGATATGAAAAAGCTATGCGAAAGTGCAAGAGTGTCAAAGGATAAGGTATTTCCACATAACCTCAGACATCTTTTTGCCCGTACATATTATTCATTGCAAAAGGATATAGTAAGGCTTGCGGATATTCTCGGACATTCATCAGTGGAAACAACCAGGCTTTACACTATGGAAACAGGCGATGTCCATCGTATGCAGATAGAAAAAATGCACCTTCTGCGGTGCTGATATAACATAATACGAATTATGTGGTATAGTAGATACAATAAACCTAATTTCACATTTATCATTATAACAAAACCGATTAAAAATGTCAATAATTTGTGAATATTTAGTCAGTATTTCGTCAATTAAGCTAAAAAACACATGACAAAATTGACCAATGCGATATATCTTTTTGCATTAGTCATATTTTGAGTAAAATTTTTCGAGTTTAGCTGTATTATGTATATGCTATTAAATTGTCGATACCACATAATTCGTATTATGTGGTTGAATACAAGACATATGCATCGGGTACTTCAATAGTAAGATTTGATCGATATTAAGGGGATATTTTATACTTTTGTGGAATACTGCCAAAGTTGAGATGCCGCTTAACGATAAAAGGAGGTGTACAAGTGATAAAAGATTTAATTCAAAAAATAGATATGCTTTATATAAATATTGGAATTATTCTTTCAGCTATACTAACGATTGCTATATCAATATTTGTATACACGATAAAGTGCAATCGTCAAAGAAGAACTTATTTGACCACCTTTAAAAGTCTGATAAATCGGTATGGATCAATAGATGATACAGAAGATAAAATATCCGAAGCGGATACAAATATTTTCAATATTGCACTTATGAGAGCATATTCCTCGCTGCTGACCTATTTCAGATACCAAGTTGTCACGAAAGTGTTTGGTGCAACAAGCTGTGTTCTCTCGGCAGTTGTGTTTGTCGAACCAACAAGTCTTTCGGAACAGGTAGGAAACAGATTAGTAGCAATAATTTCGGTAATATGCGTTATGACGGTTGTTTACTTAAATCCGTTGGATCGGGCGCGTGATTATTTGAATGATTGGCATATGTGGATTGAATATGTTGCAGAGGTTATCTCTGAGTTTTCCGGAAATATTAATAATGGGAAATTGAAAGTAGCAGAAATTTCTGAAAAAATAAAACAAGAAAATGAGATATTAAAATCAGATAAAACATAAAAATAATATTTTTGTTATTTTTAAAAGTACTATGGATATGCTCATCAACTATTATAATAGTAATGTTGGCAAGCACTGCATAACCAGAAAAAGTGTTATATCAAAAATATTAAGGAGGAAGGAAAGTTAAATGAAAATTAAGAGAAACATACTAAGCCTTATAGTGGCACTATCAATGGTGTTCACGCTACTACCTGTATGGAGTGTACAGGCAGCGGGAATTGATGATGCGAATGTATTTTTAAAGCAACCGAAGGGCAGTGATACCTGCACTTACTTTTCGGCAGCTATGATGCTTAGGAGACGAGCTATTCTTGACGGAAACTCGAATTGGAGTTCTATTACAGGTACATCTGTAAGAAATGTTGCAAGACATCCCGGCGGAGGTATGTCAAACAGTTTCACATATGCAGGTATGTCTGTATCGGCAGGTAATTTCAGCGGCAACGCTGCACAGAAGAAAGAAAAGTTAATAGCAATGCTTAATCAGCATCCCGAAGGGGTTGTTATTTACACTTACGGTGCAGGTAAAACTCATGCCGTGCTTGCAACGAAATATGAAAACGGAACAGTGTGTGTTGCAGACCCTGTTTATCATCTGCCCTCGGGAAATCTTGCCATTACAAGTGCATGGCTTTCGGGAAACACTCAGGATGAACGGATAGGAAACCTGAAAAAATACTGGTATGTTTCAAACGGAAATTGCAATCTGTCCAAGCCTGAACCTACACCGGTTGTACATACGCATTCGTGGAAATACGCATATGATTCCACACACCCTCATGCAAAATATCAATATTGCAGCTGTGGGGCAAAAGAGTATACAGGCATCTATAATCATTTAACCTCGTGCAAATCGTGTTTTCCGCTTGGCTATGTTTCGCTTACACGTTCTTTCGACAGGACAGGGAAAACGGCAACCTTATATAGGAACAATGTTTCCAACGCAGACAGCTATACACTCTATGTATATAAGAACGGGTACTCCAAAAGCTACAATATGTCTGCGAAAAGTATAGATATTTCTGTCGGTGAAAGCGGTATGTACCATGCACAACTGACAGCAAAAAACACGCGGACAGGAGAAACACGCAGTGCAGAGTGTTCTTCATTTGAATTTTTAGATACATATGTTGTAGCATTTAATGCCAACGGAGGGACAAACGCTCCCTCTGAACAAACCAAAGTACAAAATCAAGCCTTAACACTCACAGCTTCCGTTCCGTCACGCACGGGTTATGTTTTTAAGGGGTGGTCATCAAGCAAGTCCGCATCTGATGTTCAATATCAGTCGGGCGGCAAATATACAAAGAACGCTAAAATAACACTTTACGCAGTATGGGAACCGGAAGTTTATACGATTAAATTTGACAAAACTGATGCAAAGGGCGAAATTGATGATGTAACCATTACATACGGTGATACAATGAAAATGCCCAATAATATCGTAAAGGAATTTGCATATCTTAAAGGGTGGGCAAGCTCCAAAAATGCAAAGGTTCCGGAGTATAAGCTTGGTCTTGATTATAAAATCGCCGGAAATCAAACACTTTATCCAATTTGGGGCGACAGTACCTGGAGCGGCAGCATTGCATCGTCATTTTCCGGAGGGGACGGCAGCCGTGAAAACCCCTACGGAATTGCATCGGCAGCAGAGCTTGCATATCTTGCAAATATAGTAAATACTCAAACACAAGCGCCGGAATATAAATATTATAAGCTGACAGATAATATTAACCTCGGCTATTCGGAATGGATGCCGATAGGTCTTTCGGGTAATGCCAACCAATATTTTTACGGTGAATTTGACGGAAACGGATACACAATCTCAGATATCTATATGACCGGTGCAAAAGAAAATAATGTTGGATTGTTTGGAAATGCTAAAAACA
Organism: uncultured Eubacteriales bacterium; assembly: GCA_905199755.1. Classification (GTDB taxonomy): domain Bacteria; phylum Bacillota; class Clostridia; order UBA1381; family UBA1381; genus UBA4716. Next base: position 44,791 of record CAJKHT010000009.1, read on the forward strand.
GTACAATAAAAGACTTGAAAATCACAGGAACGATTGAAAGTATCGATACAACAGCCGCTGTCAATGTCGGTGCAATTGTCGGTCTTGCCGAAAATACAGAAATATCCGAATGTAGTGCTTCGTATTTCAGTGTGTCCGGATTATCGGCAGGAACAAGCGACTATTCAAATATCGGTATGGTTGTGGGAAAATCAATCGGCGGAGGAATATCCGACTGTACTTCAAATGATAGCAGTATTAATTTGAAAAAAGGAAATTTCAGAGCAGGTTTGATTGCCGGTTATTCCGAAAGCGATATATCAAACTGTTCGGTTAAATCAAGCGAGGACGGTCTTTTAAGTACAGCTAACACCATAGGTAAGCTTTATATGGGAGGTTTGTGCGGATATTTAACAAAAACTGCCGATAAATGTACTGTAAATGCACCATACCTTGCAAATGAAATACAAACATCGAGCGAGTCATTGATAGGCGGACTTTGCGGATATACATCGGGAACGGTAAAGGTTTGTACGGTAAAGTTCACAAACGGAAAAGTAAAAACAATCGATAACGACAGCTATAAAAGCAGTATTTATGCGGCAGGAACAGGTACAAAATCCATTGGCGGTATTGCAGGTAAAATGGAAAAATCGGCAAAGATTATAGATTGTAAATATGACGGACAGTCGGTTGCCGGAATAAACACCTCCGGCAATGATGAAATCGGCGGCATTGCCGGGAGAGTGGACGGAGAAAAAAATACTGTAATTAAAGTAATGGGAAATCAGAGTATCAGTAAAGGAGATTTGCCGAAAAAAGAGGGATATAAAGCAACCTGGTATACTGATTCATCATTTGCAAATCCGTATGATTTTTCAAAAATTGTTGACTCTGATATAACGCTTTATGCGAAATGGGAAAAAGGCACCGATGAAATGCGTGTATGGGACGGGACATCAAAAGAGCCGGTATATGAAGCAAGTACGAAAACTTATATCATTTCAACACCGGAGGAATTGGCATGGATTTCGGATGTCGCTGACGGAACAATAACTACAGGAAATAACATGCCGGCGGATACTGCTTTCACCGGCTGCACTGTTGAACTGGCAAATGATATTTATTTAAATAATCCGATAAATTGGAGAAATTGGGAAACCAGTCCGCCAAAAAATGAATGGAAGCCTATAAAACAGTTTAACGGCACATTTAACGGAAATAATCATAGCATTAATGGAATGCATATTAATAATGAATCTGATGCGGCACTAATAAGTAATGGTCAATTGGGAAAATATCTAAATCTAACAATTGCAAACTCTTATATTATTGGAAAAACCGCAGCATCAATATGTGTACAATCTGAAATATATGGGGTAAGCGGTTTGATTAGAATTGAAAACTGTACTAATAAAAGCACGATAAAAGGAAACAGTGCAGGTGGTTTGTTTGGATGTAGCTATAGAGGAGTAGAACTCTATAATTGTTCAAATTTCGGTGATGTTTATGGAGAAAATAATGCTGGGGGATTAATTTGTTACACGATGGGGTTACATGCAAAAAATTGCTCTAATTTTGGTGATGTTAATAGCAATGGCTCTGCCGGTGGTATATACAGCTCTGCAGGAACATCTACTATAAACACCTGTCTTAATAACGGCAATATTGTTGGAAAAAAATATGTAGGCGGAATTGCAGCGTATTCATCCGTATTTAACGGAACAACTACAAAAGCTACAATTGAAAATTGCCATAATAACGGCGAAGTAACTTGTGCTACAACTTCAGGGTATTCCGGAGGTATTGTTGGAATTTTGCAAGCATGTGGAACAATACAATCGTGTTATAACTCGGGATATATATTTGGTAATAACATCGGCTTAATTGCCGGTTTTGCAACAGCAGGAGTATTAAATACAAGCTGGCATGGTCAGAATTTATATATAAAAGATAGTTATTCGTTTGGAGACTATTATAAAAGCCTTTACAATCGTGACACAAAATATTCGACTAATTATTACCATATTTCAAATGTAGGCTATGATTATGGTAGCGCCACAATTTCGAGTTTATGGGGCAGACAATCGGATATTAATAACGGAACATTATATTTAAAGTCATTAAAGGACAGTTATATAACACATAATGTCACTGCGGTCACCAACACCGATGATTATTCAATAAACCGGACATTCTCAAATGTTGACGGAATACTGTTCGGAGGAATTGCCGGAGGAATTATCGGGCAAGGAACGGGAGATAACGGACAAACAAAAGGTCTTATTACTATTGCGGATAAAATTTCAGGAAGCTCCGCAAGCGGATATATTATAGGAACAGACAAGAATGATGCTTTTAACATTGAAAATGCATATTACAACAGCGATATTATCGCAAATAATGTAACCAACACTACAGGAACAGCTCGTGCAAAAGCACCACTTAAGCAATCATCATTCCTTACCGAGCTTGTCGGTTTAAAACCGTATGCAACGCTTGCCGATACGGAAAATGATGAATCTGCCGTATGGGTTATTAAAAACGGAGTACTGCCGGAGCTGTACTATAATTGTTTGAATGACATTACAATATCAGGTGATATTGAGCACGGCAAAATATCTGCCGACAAGGTGCAGGCTGTTGACGGTGAGATTGTAACCGTTACCGCTACCGCAGATGAAAACTACACTCTCAACAAAATATATGTAAACGGTACGGAAATTGACGGCACCACATTTGAGGTTTCGGGAAAAAGTGATATTTATGCAACATTTTCCGAAAAAACACCGGAATACAGTGTTAAAATTGAACAGAGTAACAATGCCGAGGCTTTTGCGGTGAATGCAGACGAAGTGCAGCCTATGCTGCTTATGTCAGCACATTCGGCTCAAAATTCGGCAAATGAGCTAACCGCGAAAGATGGCGATGAAATACAGGTAACCGCGGTGGCAAACGAGAATTATACCGTAGATTCGATAAGCGTGAATGGTGAAGAAGTTCCAGGAACAAGCTTTATCGTAACAGATGATTCGGTTGTAACAATGAAGGTAGAAAGTCTTAACACAACGCTTTCTGCGTTAACTTATGACGCTGAAAACGTAGGTCCGTATTTTGCGACACTTGGCGGTACTGTATCGGATTTAGGCGGCGGAACAACACGATATATAAGATATTGGAATATTAACGAACCGGAAAATGTCTTTGTGACAGAAGCGGAGGACGGTGCAGGGGAATACAGTGCTGAGGTAATGCTTTCACCGGAAACTACATACCAATATCAGATGACGGAAAATGGAGAGATTAAAACATTTACCACATTGGAAAAACCCGTTTATGACGAACCTGAGTCTGAAGCTGCACCGATTACAACAACTACATATAAAAAGCTGTCCTCAACCTATAAATTTAATATAAAAGCGGACAGAGAGCTTTTATATGAGCCTGTTATCGTTGCTGCATATAACAAGGCAGGGCATTGCATCTCTGTGAGGATGACCTCGTTTGATGGCGATGTTGAAGGAATGGTAAGTATGCCGATTTATTCGGATATAGATTATGTATGTGTATTTGTGTGGGAAACATTTGGAAATATGAAACCATATGGAGGAAAGGAGATATTGCAGATTAATTAATAAAAATCAAAGGTTCAAGACTTAACAAACATAAAAAATAACATAAGCCTGTGAGGATTTTTCCTTGCAGGCTTTTTGTATTCAAAGAGGTTACGTCTACAAAATAGAACAAACCAAAATGTAATCGATTTTTTAGAAAATGTAGACATTGGCACTCAAAAAGCCTTATTCTATCAGTATTTTTTGTAATATATCTTTTTTATTTTTAAAAAAGATATTTTGCATCTTTTTCGCACTTCGGATTTCTATAAATTTTTTTGCCTATAGACATAGACAAAGAAAACAAGGAGGAGTCTAAAGTGACAGAAGAACAAAAGTCAGACATTATTAGTTTTCGCTTAAAAGGAATGACATACTCTGAAATTGCGCAAAGACTTAATATTTCAATCAATACCGTTAAAGCATTTTACAGAAGAACAGAGGGAAAAATTCCTCAAAATTTATGCAGACAATGCGGAACTGCGGTAATTCAGCCGAAAGGTGTGCGAAAGAAGATATTTTGCTCCGACAAGTGCAGAATGTTATGGTGGAAACAACATAATGACGAACTTAAAAAGAGTGCCGTATATGATTTTAAGTGTCAAAACTGCGGCAAGCCCTTTCAGGCATACGGAAACAGCCATCGAAAATATTGCAGCCGAAAATGTTATATCAACGAAAGATTCGGAGGTATGGCTGATGAACGGCACTGAATTTAAAAGAGAAAAGCTGTATCAAACCACGATGGCAATGGCAAAAAAACTGCTTTCGGACGGCATTATTTCAAAAGCTGATTATGCTCAAATTGATACAATATTCACCGAAATGTACAAACCGTCTTTGGGTACATTATTTGCCGATATAAGCTTGACTTTAGGAGCATAAAGAGTGAGCCGTCGTGCGGTATCGGAAATTTTATGGGACTTATGCCGGAAAGTATGAGCGAGAGCAAAATGTACGGCGTGGAAATCGACAGTATCACGGGCAGAATTGCCCGTCAGCTGTATCAGAAAAATTCCGTTGCAATACAAGGCTACGAAAGCTCCGAGCTTCCCGACAGTTTCTTCGATGTGGCAATCGGCAATGTGCCGTTCGGGGATTTTAAGCTGCTTGACAGAAAATACAACAAGCATAACTTCCTCATTCACGACTACTTTTTTGCAAAAACCTTGGATAAGGTGCGACCGGGCGGCGTTATCGCTTTTATCACCTCCTCCGGCATAATGGATAAGCGTAATTCAAAGGTCAGAAAATATATTGCCCAAAGAGCCGATTTAATCGGTGCAATACGCTTGCCGAACAACACCTTTAAGAAAAATGCCGGGACAGAGGTTACGGCGGATATTTTGTTTTTGCAAAAGCGAGAGCGTATGACGGATATTATGCCCGAATGGGTTGAAGTCGGCGAGTTTTGCGAGGGACAGTTTGTAAACCGATATTTTCTTGACAACCCCGATATGGTTATGGGTGAATTAAAAGAGGTCAGCGGTCCTTTCGGTCCGGAGCTTACCTGTGTTCCGAATGAGGATATTTCGCTTGCCGAGCAGCTTGACGGAGCAATTCAAAATATTCACGCAAGCATTACCGAATACGAATTTGACGATATTTCCAATGACGAGGAAATAACAATTCCGGCTGACCCGAATGTTCGCAATTTCAGCTTTACGGTTGTTGACGGAGATGTGTATTTCAGAGAAAACAGCCTTATGCGTAAGGTTGAGCTAAACGCAACAGCAGAAAACCGTGTCAAAGGTATGATAAAATCATATGACAGCGAGGGCGAGGACGGCTTTTATCCGATAGCTACCTTTTCAAGCAAGCTGACTACAGAGCTTTTAAAGAAAAAGCTGGGGTTTGACGGAGCCGTTGTAACCGATGCGCTGATAATGGGCGGCATGGCAACGGGTGACATTGTAAAGGAAACGGTGCAGGCGTTTAAAGCAGGTGCGGACTTCCTGCTTTGGCCACCGATTGAGGCTGCGGACGCAATTGAGGAGGCAATAAATAACGGAAGTATTCCTATGAGCCGTCTTGATGACGCGCTTGAACGTATCGGCAAAATGGAAAAGTTCAGACTTGATGCTTTAGAGAAAAATAAGCCGGAAAAGCCCGACCCGAAGTTTATTGATAAAACAATTGTTGAAATAGCAAAGCATGGTATGTGTCTTTTAAGAAATGAGATAGAGCTTGTACCGATAAAAAAGGAAAAAGCAAAAAATATATTAATAGTTGATGCGACTGATGAAAACAGCGCTTCATCATATCTGCTTAGGGATGAGCTTGTGTCGAGAGGGTTTGCTGCCGATGTGAAACGCGATATATATGATGTGCCGTCGCGTGTGTGCTGGCAGTCGGATATAGATAAGCTGCAAAGTGAATATGACATTGTAATATTCAGCCTTGATGCGCGTTTTGTTGCACAGTGGAGCGAAGCGCATATGCTTATTTGGGCGTCACATTTGTTTGATAAGTCAAAGAAAATTATTGTAAATTACGGCTCGCCGTATTTTGCGGTTGACTACTTCCCGGAGGATCCGACTTTTATAGAGATGAATTGCAAGCCTACGGAAGAATCCGTCAAACTGCTTGTGGATGGTTTGTTGGGAGAACTGCAATTTACCGGAAAATGTATTTTAAAGGAAAGAAAGTTTGAAAAAAGAAAAAATCAGATTAAAAACATAGAAATAAAGAAGTGCATA
>CAJKHT010000010.1 GCA_905199755.1 uncultured Eubacteriales bacterium
TGAAGGAAAGATGACAGCCGGGATATACTCGCCCCGTCTCCACCTCAAAGCATTCATCAATTTCGGCAAGGCTGTCAAGGCTGTAGTCCTCATTTATGCGCATAAGCACACGTGCACAGGCATACGCGTCATCATACGCCATATGATGCGAAAATTTCACATTCAATGCGTCGCACAGGTTATTCAGCTTATGGCTTTTAAGCTCCGGATAGGCAAGCTGCGAAAGCTTTACCGTACAAAGATAATCAAATGTCGGATACTCCAGACCGAACATATCGAGCGTTGCGCAAAGCACTCCCACATCAAACATTGCGTTATGCGCAACAACCGTCCTGTTGTCAAGATACGGCTTTATCTCATTCCAGTACATTTCAAAGGTCGGCTTGTCCGCAACCGTTTCCGGCGTAATTCCGTGTATACCTATATTATAATCGTTAAACTCAAAAGGAACGGGCTTTATAAAAAATCCTTTCCGCTCCGTTATTTCGTTATTTTCCACCACGCATATTCCCATACTGCATATACTCGTATATTTAGAAGTTGCGGTTTCAAAGTCAATAGCGACAAAATCCATTAAGCTTCCCCTCCATACATAGCATTATACAGTACCGTGCGCAAAAAGTCAAAGAAAATATTTTTTTAGAAATCAAATCCTTTTTTTGATATATTATAACGTAAAAACACGATTGCGTTGACTTTGACCGCAAAACGTGGTATAGTCGGAGCATAATATTACGTGAAACGGGAGATTCAATATGAAAATCACAGATTTATCACTCAGGGACAAAATATTGCAGACAGTTGTCATCAGAGTTGACAAGGATCGGTTTGTCCCGGACAAAATCGGTGCGGCATTCTTTTTCGGCGAGATAATAACCGAAGCGGACGAAATGGGACTTGACTGCGCCAGAAAAACGCTTGCGCAATACATAGATAATGCCGATATACCCATACTCATAACCTCCGATTTTGAAAACGGCTGCGGCAGTATGCTCAAAGGACTTACACCCCTGCCGTACCTTATGAGTCTCGGTGCGGCAGACAGCGAAGAAATCGCATATAATTACGGAAAAGCAACGGCTCTCGAGGCACGCTCGGTCGGTGCGAACTGGTCGTTCTCGCCTGTCAGCGATTTGAACCTCAACAAGCGCAATCCTCTTATAAACGTGAGAGGCATGACGGATAATCCCGAGCTGGCGGCACGTCTTTTAAAACAGGTTGTCCGCGGTATGCAGGACAACGGGCTTGCGGCATGCGCAAAGCATTTTCCGGGTGACGGACTTGACTGGAGAGACCAGCATATCGTTACCACCGTGAACAGTCTCGGCAAAGAGGACTGGTATAAGCTTTCGGGCAAAGTATTCGGTGAGCTGATTGATGATGGAGTTTACTCTGTAATGGCGGGTCATATTTCCCTGCCGTCAATGCAGAACGAAACCTTTGCAAACGGCATGAAGCTCCCCGCAACGCTTTCGCATGAGCTGATTTCGGGCTTGCTTAAAAGCGAAATGGGATTTAAGGGTGTTGTTGTTACAGATGCACTCGGTATGGGCGGCTTCAACGGCTGGTACGGCACACGTCAGAAATCGGAAATAGAATCGTTTAAGGCAGGCTGCGACATGATGCTGTGGCCGACAAAGGATTACGTCAAAAACATGACGGAAGCCGTAGAAAACGGATATATCTCCATGGAAAGACTGGACGATGCCGTTTCGAGAATTCTGGAAATGAAAGAAAAGCTCGGACTTTTCAAAAACGACAATCACGCTGTCACGCTCACGGAAACCGAAAAGAAATTTGTTGCCGATACGCAGCGCGAAACCGCCGAGCATTCAATAACGCTTATCCGCGATAACGGACATTTCTTCCCGATAAGCACACAAAAATACAAAACAATCGGTGTAGTTCCGATTACCCATCATATCCCGGCATTCGAGGAAGCAAAGCTTTTATGCCGCGAGCTTGAAAACGAAGGCTTTAATGTAAATTACTATCCCGAAAAAATCACCGATACGGACGTTGACGAATGTGACCTTATAATTTATGCGCTTTTCTCCCGTCCGTTCCGCCCCATGGGATTTCTTGATTTCCATTCGGGAGAAGCGGAAAAGGTTGCTTATTCACTGCAATACGGAACCGAAAAGAGTATGGTTGTATCTTTCGGCTCACCGTATTTCGGAAATCAGTACTTTGAAAGGGCGCTGACATATGTCAATGCATATTCGATGCTTGCGCCGAGTGTGAAAGCATTTGTCAAAACAGCTGCGGGCAAAAATAAATTCACGGAGTTTTCACCCGTCCGGCTGTAATCTCTTCCTGCAAGGCTGCCGCCTGACACGGCAGCTTTGCTTTTTTACTTTTTTGCTAAAAAAAGTATTTTTATTGCGTTATTGCTTGACATAAGTCAGAAAATATGATAGTATTTATATTATTTCATTTATATGAAGTATGTGAAGTTTTTGTAAACGTTTTGCCGGTATATACCTATTTTATATAACACGGCGCTGCGTTTCGTGCCGTGCGGCACAAAAAATAACTTTTTGGAAAGAGGTAATTTATCATGAAAAAAATGACCAAGCTTATAAGCATAACCATTGCGGCGGCAGCTGTTCTTTCGTCGCTTGCAGGATGCGGCGGCGGTACATCGTCTGGCGGCAGCAAGGCAGGCGGCGCTGTTAAAATCGGTGCCATAGGTCCTATAACAGGCGCTGCGGCAATCTACGGACAGGCAGTTAAGCACGGTGCGGAAATCGCCGTTGAAGAGGTTAATGCAAAAGGCGGTCTTCAGGTTGAATTAAAGTTTGAAGATGATGAAAACGATGCCGAAAAATCAGTAAACGCTTACAACAACCTCAAGGACTGGGGTATGCAGGTATCACTCGGTACAACGACAACTCAGCCTTGTATCGCAGTTTCAACAGAGCTTAATGACGACCATATATTCGCCCTCACTCCCTCGGCTTCATCAACCGATGTTCTCGGCGGACAGCCCGACAAGAGCGGCAACGTAACAATTCAGCGTAAAGACTCGATGTTCCAGATGTGCTTTACCGATCCTAACCAGGGTGTTGCTTCGGCTGAATATATCAAAGAACAGAATCTCGGCGATAAAATTGCCATTATCTATAACAACTCTGACGCATACTCAACAGGTATCTCTCAGAAGTTCCAGTCAAAGGCTGAAGAGCTCGGACTTAACATCGTATGCGTAAAGTCATTTACCGACGATTCCGCCAACGACTTCAACTCACAGCTCACCGATATTAAAAATTCGGACGCAGACCTGCTCTTCCTGCCGATTTACTACACACCTGCGGCTCTTATCCTGAAGCAGGCAAAGAACATGCAGTATGCTCCCAAGTTCTTCGGCGTTGACGGTCTGGACGGTATTCTTACTCTCGAAAACTTCGACACATCACTTGCTGAGGGCGTAATGCTTCTTACACCGTTCACGGCAGATGCACAGGACGAGCTTACAAAGAACTTCGTTACAAAGTACAAGGAAAAGTACAACGAAACTCCGAACCAGTTTGCTGCCGATGCATATGACTGTATTTATGCAATTTACAATGCATGCACAGCTCAGAACATAACAGCTGATATGAGCGCAAGCGATATATGCGACAAGCTTATATCCGGCTTTACGGCAAGCGATTTTTCAATGGACGGACTTACCGGTACCGATATGAAGTGGTCAAAGACCGGTGAAGTTTCAAAGGCTCCTAAGGGTATGATTATAAAAGACGGCGTATATGTAGGTATGTAATGCGGCGTTTTCAGAAAAAGCGGAGCCGCCAAAAGCGGCTCCTCGTTTTCTGCTTTTATATATCAGTTTAATTACAATTGAAGTGATATACAAAAGCCTGCCTGCTTCGCTTAACCGAAGCGGCAATTTTGTTTAAATGATTTTTATGATGATATGAGGTGTGATTGATGACATTTATTTCCAATCTAATCAACGGTATAAGTCTCGGCAGTGTATATGCTATTATCGCGCTGGGCTATACAATGGTTTACGGCATTGCAAAAATGCTTAACTTTGCTCACGGCGATGTAATCATGGTCGGAGCATATGTATCTTTCTGTATGACTACATATCTGCATATGCCGCCGATTGTTTCGGTGCTTACAGCTATGGCAGTCTGCACGATACTCGGTATTCTTATAGAAGGCCTTGCGTACAAGCCGTTAAGAAGAGCAGGCTCGCTTGCGGTTCTTATAACCGCCATCGGTGTCAGCTACTTTTTGCAGAACGTGGCGCTCCTTATATGGGGAAGCGCTCCCAAAACATTCGGCAGCATATCGCCTATAGGCTCACTTTCGCTTTTTAACGGCTCGCTCATTATCACGGGCGAATCGATATTAACCGTTGCGGCATGTATAGTAATTATGATATGTCTTACTCTCTTCACGAAAAAGACAAAGCTCGGCAAGGGCATGCGCGCCGTTTCGGAGGATAAGGATGCGGCGGAGCTTATGGGTATAAACGTAAATGTCACAATTTCGCTTACATTTGCCATAGGCAGTGCGCTTGCAGCAATAGCCGGCGTGCTGTTATGCTCGTCTTACCCCGTGCTTATACCTACCACAGGTTCAATGCCCGGTATAAAAGCGTTTACCGCAGCTGTATTCGGCGGTATCGGTTCTATCCCCGGAGCAATGCTCGGCGGAATTTTGTTGGGCATAATCGAAATATTCAGTAAATCGTATATTTCAACCAATCTGTCGGACGCAATCGTATTTGCGGTACTGATTGTGGTTCTGCTCGTTAAACCGACAGGTATACTCGGAAAGAAAATTACGGAAAAGGTGTGAGGTGTGCTGATATGAACAAATTAAAAAGCTTAAACAAATTCACCCTGACAAACATAAAATCATACGGACTGGTTATCATAGCATTTGCAATTCTTTTTCCGCTTCAGTCCGCAGGACTTATAAGTAACTCGATAAGCGGTCAGCTTGTGCCGATATGCACATATGTGGTCATGGCAATTTCACTTACGCTCACGGTCGGCTTTCTCGGCGAGCTGAGTCTCGGCCATGCCGGATTTATGAGCGTGGGTGCGTTTACCGGCGTAATCACCGCAATTTGCTTGCAGGACGTTATCACCGTTCCTGCCCTGCAGCTGCTGACGGCAATCATTGCCGGCGGTATATTTGCCGGAATTGCGGGACTTATAATAGGTATTCCTGTATTAAGACTCCGCGGTGACTATCTTGCAATAGTAACTCTTGCTTTCGGCGAAATAATCAAAAATATAATCAACTGTCTTTATATCGGTGTTGACGTATCCGGTCTTCATGTGAGCATGACAAGTGCCGATGCACTCGGCATGGCAAACGGAAAGCTGATTTTAAACGGGCCTCAGGGCGCGGTAGGCATAAACAAGATTGCAACCTTTGGGGCAGGCGTACTGCTTATACTGTTCGCACTGTTTATTGTGCTTAACTTCGTAAACAGCAAAACGGGACGTGCGGTTACCGCAATCCGCGACAACAGAATAGCCGCGGAATCGGTAGGTATCGGAATTACGCGCTATAAGCTTACGGCATTCATCACCTCGGCGGTGCTTGCAGGTATGGCAGGCGCACTGTATGCGATGAATTTCTCGACGATAGCCGCAAAGAAGTTTGATTTCAACACATCAATACTTATTCTTGTATTCGTGGTTCTGGGCGGTATGAACAACATTCCCGGAACAATCATCGCAACCGCACTTTTGTATGTACTGCCCGAGCTTTTAAGAAGCATGGCAGACTACAGAATGCTTATATATGCAATAGTGCTTATATTGGTAATGATTATTACAAACAGTGAACAGGCAAAGCTTATGCGCGAACGCATAATGTTTAAATTGAAAAACGGTAAAAACAGCGAACGGGGGGATAATTGAAATGACTAAAATGGTACCGGTTCCGAGCAATGCAATAATTCCGGAACGTGATTTGGATAAAACCCCTATTCTCGAAACACATCATCTCGGAATAGATTTCGGCGGTCTTACCGCCGTTGACGAGCTTTCCTTAACAGTCGGCAGAACGGAAATTTCAGGTCTTATAGGTCCTAACGGAGCAGGAAAAACAACAGTATTCAATCTGCTCACAAACGTATATCAGCCCACACGCGGAACTATTATGCTTGACGGCAAGTCCACCGCAAGAAAAACCACCGCTCAGGTCAGCAAAATGGGTATAGCACGTACATTCCAGAACATCAGACTTTTTGCCGATATGTCCGTTATAGACAACGTAAAGGTCGGTCTGCACAATTCAATACATCAGCCGCTCGCCGCATCGATAACCCATCTGTTCGGGTACAGAAAATCGGAAAAGCAGTCGAGAGAAGAAGCTCTTGAGCTTCTTGACTTTTTCAACATGGCGGATCTTGCACATCATCAGGCAGGCTCACTGCCTTACGGTGAACAGAGACGTCTTGAAATAGCCAGAGCGCTTGCCACACACCCCGGCATTATTCTGCTCGATGAGCCTGCCGCCGGAATGAACCCGTCCGAAACCTCGGAGCTTATGGAAAATATAAGACGCATAAGAGATAAATTCCACATTGCGGTTATGCTGATAGAGCATGACATGAATCTCGTCATGAATGTATGCGAGGGTATATGCGTTCTTGACCACGGCAAGGTGATTGCAAAAGGCTCGCCCGATGAGATTAAGTCCGATCCGAAGGTTATAGAGGCTTATCTCGGAAAGAAAAAGGAGGCGTAATTTATGTTAAAGGTTGATAATATAAATGTCTATTACGGACAGATTCACGCACTGAAGGACGTTTCCATAGAGGTTCATCAAAACGAAATAGTTGCGCTTATAGGCGCAAACGGCGCAGGAAAATCCACCACCCTGCGTACAATATCCGGGCTTCTGCGTTCGGAAACGGGCAGCATAACATTGCTTGATGAGGATATTTCAAAAACCGAAGCATACAAGCTTGTATCAAAGGGACTTGCGCACGTTCCCGAGGGACGTCATGTATTTTTACAGATGACTGTACTCGAAAATCTTGAAATGGGCGCATATACAAACCCGTCAAATGTAAAAGCAGGTATTGAGGACGTGTTTGAGCGTTTTCCGCGCCTTAAACACAGAAAGGATCAGATAGCCGGAACGCTTTCCGGCGGTGAACAGCAGATGCTCGCAATGGGACGCGCACTTATGAGCAAGCCAAAGCTGCTCATGCTTGACGAACCCTCAATGGGACTTGCTCCCATACTTGTACAGCAGATATTCGATATTATAAAAGAGCTGCACAATGCAGGCACAACAATACTGCTTGTTGAGCAGAACGCAGAAATGGCGCTTAATATAGCCGACCGCGCATACGTACTCGAATCCGGAAGAATAAAGCTTTCCGGCACAGGTCATGAGCTTGCGCAGAGCGATGAAATAAAGAAAGCCTATCTCGGCGGTTAATATTCATAACGAGCGATGCAAAATGTTTTGCATCGCTCGTTTTTATATCAAAAAAACCCTCCGCACTGTTGCAAACCCGATTGTTTTATGCTATAATACAATCGGAGGAAAAAGCCATGCCAACTTTTACAAAAAATGCGATTAAGGCTTCGTTCATGAAGCTCCTCAAAGCAAAATCGTTTGACAGTATAACGGTTAAAGACATTGTTGATGACTGCGGTATAAACAGAAATACCTTCTATTATAATTTCAAGGATATTTATGACCTTGCAGATGAAATAATGCAGTCGGAAATTGACCGTATCGTGGCACAGCATAAGCCGTATCATTCATGGAACGGCGGATTTTTGTGTGCCGCCGAATTTGCGGTTCAAAACAAAAAAGCAATACTTAATATTTACAATTCATCAAAATACCGTCAGCTTGAAAGATATTTCAAGAAAATCATCTATGACGTGGTTATTGAATTTGTTGAAAAAGAGGCACAGGGCATGGATATATCCGATTCGGATAAGCAATTTGCCGCAGGATTTTACACCTGTGCGCTTCTCGGGCTGCTCGGCGAGTGGCTTGACAGAGGCATGGAGGATGATTTCACCGATATTATCCGCAAGGCAGGCTGTCTGTTTGAAAACAACATACAAAACACGCTTGATGCACTGTCTCGGCAGTAATTTGTGCAAATTTCGGTATTTGCCCAAAAATCAGTCAGTTTTTGATTTTTGTGTATTGTATTTTCAGCTGCCGTATAGTATAATAAAGTATTATTTTTGAAAGGGTGGTCTGTGACATGGAGCAGGAAAAGCAGGAAAGATCATTTATGGAAAAGGTCGCTGCTCTTATTGTTGATAAAAGAAATATTGTTTTGCTGCTGTATGCGGCTGCATTTGTGTTCTCGATAATCGCGCAGAACTGGGTAAGCGTATGCAATGACATTACCGAATATCTGCCGGGAGATACCGAAACCAGACAAGGTCTGACGATAATGGACAATCAGTTTACAACATACTCAACGGACAGAGTTATGGTTGCAAACATTACATATGAGGAAGCGGATAAAATCCGCGGAGAGCTTGAAAATCTGCCTCAGGTAAATATGGTCGATTTTGATGATACCGCCGACCATTACACTGATTCCTGCGCGCTTTTTGACGTGACGTTTAACGGTGAAAAGGGCAGCGATACCACTAACGAGGGATATGCTGCCGTAAGAGAGCTTTTAAAGGATTATGACACATTCATTTCGGAAAGCGATGCCGATAACTCCGACACCCTGGCAAACGAAATGACAATCGTGCTTGCCATTGCGGCGGTAATTATCATTGCCGTGCTGCTTCTCACTTCTCAGACCTATGCCGAGGTTCCCGTGCTTCTGATTACGTTTGTTGCGGGAATGATATTAAATAAGGGTACAAATTTCATATTCGGTGAAATTTCATTCGTTTCAAACTCGGTAACAGCGGTGCTGCAGCTTGCGCTGTCAATCGACTATGCTATAATTCTGATACATCATTACAGCGAGGAGCGCGGCATGTACGACCAGCACGAGGCTGTCGTGCGCGCACTGGCACGGTCTATTCCAGAGATTTCCTCAAGCTCGCTGACAACAATCTCAGGTCTTATGGCGCTCATGTTCATGCAGTTTAAAATAGGCTTTGACATGGGTATGTGCCTTATAAAATCAATATTTTACAGTCTTTTGTGCGTGTTTACACTTATGCCGTGTCTGCTTATGCTGTTCGGCAAATATATCGACAAAACGCATCACAAAAGCCTTTTGCCCGACATATCCGGGCTCGGAAATGTTGTATATAAGCTGCGCATGATTGTACCCCCGATTTTTGCCGGAGTGCTTATTTTGGGATATATACTTTCATCAAAATGCCTGTACACATACAATGCCAACTCGTCAAAAACGAGCCGCCAGAACGAAACACAGATTGCAAGGGAAACAATCGAAAAATATTTCGGTCAGCGAAATCTTGCCGCGCTTGTGTTCCCCACAGGCGACTATGACAAGGAAAAACAGCTTATAAAAGAGCTGGAGCAGCATGATGAGGTAAAGTCGATAACGGCGCTTTCAAGCGTTGAGGCAAAGGACGGCTATGTTCTTACCGATAAGCTTACTCCGCGTCAGTTTTCCGAGCTTGCCGACATAGATATAGACACAACAAAGCTGCTTTACGGCTTATATGCCGCCGATAACGAGGATTACAGCAAGCTTATTTCCAATCTGAATGATTTTGGCGTACCGCTTATAGATATGTTCACCTTTGTGCATGACTTAAAACAGGACGGCTACGTACATCTTGATGATGATTTGGCAAAGGATATAGACGATTTGTACAATCAGCTTAACACGGCACGGGTACAGCTTGCCGGAGATAAATATTCGCGTATGCTGGTTTATCTCAATCTGCCGATAGAGGGTGATGAAACCTTTGCTTTCATAGACACGGTACATTCCATAGCATCAAAATATTATGACGAATACTACTTTGTCGGTGACTCCACAAGCTGCTATGATCTGAAAAACTCGTTTGCAACGGATAACATAGTTGTATCGGTGCTGTCGATACTGTTCGTAATAATAATACTGTTCTTTACCTTTAAGAATGCCGGACTTCCCGTACTTCTCATACTGGTTATTCAGGGCAGTGTATGGATTAACTTTTCGGCATCATACGTTACGCACTCAAATATGTTCTTCTTAAGCTATCTTATAGTCAGCTCCATTCAGATGGGTGCAAACATAGACTATGCTATCGTAATATCGAGCCGATATATGGAGCTGAGGGATTCCATGAACATCAGAAAGGCAATGCGGCAGTCACTAAGCTTTGCATTTCCGACGATACTTACCTCGGGCAGCATACTGGCATCGGCAGGCTTCCTTATAAGCAAGCTTTCCACCGAGCCTTCCATTGTTTCCATCGGAACAACGCTTTGCCGCGGAACTCTTGTATCAATGTTCCTTGTAATGTGCGTTCTGCCGGAAATACTGCTCCTCGGCGACACAATCGTTGAAAAATCGGGAGTTACAATCAAAAAGCCGGAGATTGTGCGCAAGGAAACCGGAAGATTCTTCGTGAACGGTCATGTCCGCGGCTTTATGAATGGTTTTGTAGATGCGGAAATTCACGGACTTATTCGCGGAAACATGGATGCGGTAGTGAATATAGACAATATATCAAGAGAAACGGAGGGAAACAGCGATGAGAAATACAGCCTCGAAGCGGCAAACAGCAATTCGGACAGTGACGAAGAATAAAATCACCGCTCTGGCACTGACGCTTTCTCTCATTATACCGCTGTGTCTTCCGTATGTTCATGCAGATGATACCATAAAAATAAGCAATGCCGATGATTTTCACGAGTTTGTAAAAAACTGCAAAACGGATACATGGTCACAGGGCAAGATTTTTTCGCTTGAAAACGATATTGACCTGTCAGATACGGAATTTAATCCCGTTCCTACCTTCGGCGGAACATTTTACGGAAACGGCTATACGATTTCCGGAGTAAATATAAGCAAAAAAGGTTCTTATCAGGGACTTTTCAGATATGTTCAATCAGGCGGAAAAATAGAAAGCCTTAACGTAAACGGCAATATTGCGCCTGACGGCACAAAGAAATATGTCGGCGGTATTGCCGGGGAAAACAGCGGCATTATCAAAGGCTGCGTATTTACGGGCAGCATTTCGGCAGATGCAAACACCGGCGGTATTGCCGGATATGTGACCGAAAGCGGCAAGATTACGGAATGTATATTTTCAGGCAGCGTCACGGGCAACAGCTACACCGGCGGTATTGCCGGTCAGAATTACGGTATTGTAGAAGGCTGCGAAAACAAGGGCAGCATAAACACCACGGATAACGAACCCGAAAAAACAATTCAGGACGTTAAAATTGACGTGGAAAACATACGAAGTACCGAAAATGTTGATACCTGCACCGACACGGGCGGCATCGTGGGATTTTCAAAGGGGACCGTGAGAAACTGTATTAATAACGGCGGCGTCGGTTTTAAATCACTCGGCTATAACACGGGCGGCATATGCGGCAGACAGTCGGGTTATATATCTAACTGCACCAACAACGGTACAATAAACGGCAGAAAGGACATAGGAGGTATCACAGGTCAGGCTGAACCGTATGTTCTCCTCGAATATACGCAGGACGCACTGCAGCAGCTTGACAATGTATTCGACGGTATTCAAAGCATTATTGACGACAAATCGCTCACGGGAGACAATGCAATATCGGATAACCTTGAAAAGCTAAACAGCCGCATGGGCAAGCTTACGGATATACTGAATGTTGTTTCCGATGATGTGCAGGAATATGCGGACGGAGTTTCGGACAGCGTGAATGAACTGACCGACAAGCTGCATAAAGCACTTGACGATTCCTCAGAGGCGCTTGATACGCTCGAAAAAGGCACCGACAAGCTTGCCGACGGTATAGACGGCTTTAAGAAAAGCGGTGACTACATGAAAACCATTGTGGACGATATGAAAAAGGCAGCCGATACGGCTGACGGAGCTTATGATGATATTAAAGATGCTTCTTCCCTGCTGGCTCGTGCGTCGGATAACATTTCCTCGGCATGCAGCGAGCTTAACGACTGTGCGGATTCACTGAAACCCGGTGTGCGCAAGCTGAAAAAAGCGGCTGAAGACCTGTCCAAAGCGCTTGAAAAGAAAGAAAATGCAAATAAATATTTTAAAGACCTATGGGATTCAATCGGAAATCTGCAGGACACTCTCGGCAAAACGGGCCAGAGTATCGAGGATATAATTAACACCTTAAAAGAGCTGAAAAACCGGGGCTATATAAAAAATCAGATTGACGGAGTAACAGAAAACCTTAAGCTGCTTGCGGAGGCATACAAGGGGATTGCCGAATCCCTGCAGCTGATACGTGACGGTATTTTAATTCTCGTTGACGATATTGACATATATTCTTTAAGCTATGCGTTTGACATGCTTTCATACGGCTTCAGCGATTTGGCGGGAGCTGTCCGCAGGCTTCGCGATGCGGGAGACACGCTGAAAGCTGCACTTGATGACCTGGACAATGTTCCCGACAATGCAAATGACGCAATAACGAGTCTGCAGGACGGACTTTCGGCAATGCAGGACGGCACAAATTTTCTTTCGGACAGCATAAGCAAGCTTTCGCAGACAGCCAAGGAGCTTTCACAGGGAAAAAGAGTTGAAATGCCGTCCGCATCAAAAATATTCGGCAATGATTTCGATACTCTTTTCGATAACATGAAGGATATGCAGTCGGAATTTTCATCGCTGAATGATACGCTTAAGGATAAGAAAAACACATTAAGCGGCAAGCTGGACGATTTAAACGCAGAAATAAATACATTAAGCGATGTACTCTCCGATGCTTACAATGACCATGTCAAAAAAGAAGAGGCGGACAGCATAAAGGATGAAGTTGTTGAGGATATTTCCGATAAGGAAGTATACGGCGACACGCGCGGAAAAATAGCAAATTCAACCAATACCGGGGTTGTAAGCGGTGATATAAACAGCGGCGGTATTGTCGGTTCGATGGCTGTTGAATATGATTTTGATCCCGAGGACGACATAAAAAACAAGGGCGATAAATCGCTCAAATTCACCTACAAGACAAAGTGCGTAATACTCCGCTGCAAAAATGAGGGCAGCGTTAATGTAAAGAAAAATTATGGCGGTGGCATTGCCGGAAGAATGGATTTGGGCAGCGTTGTTTCATGCGAAAGCTACGGCGGTGTTTCAAATGATGACGGCAGCTACACAGGCGGTATTGCAGGCTTATCCGATACGGTAATCAGAAATTCGGTTGTCAAATGCGGAGTATCCGGCGGAGATTATACCGGCGGTATTGCAGGAAAGGCATCCTCGGTCTCCAACTGTTATGCGCTTGTGAATATTCCGAAATCGGGAGAATTTACCGGTGCAATAGCAGGTGATGCCGATAAATCGGAGCTTAAAAACAACTACTTTATAAACGATACCTTTGGCGGCATAGACGATATAACATATTCGGGAAGTGCTGAGGAAACCGACATCGGCAGACTTGTAAGCTTTGCAAAGGCAGGCTTCGGCACGGATATTATGTTTACGCTTATATTCAAAGCGGACGATAAGGAAATTTCTCGCATACAGTTTAAATATAAGGATAAAATTCCCGAGGAGCAAATTCCCAACGTCCCCGAAAAAGACGGCTATTACGGAAAATGGAGCAGCTACAACTTTGACGAAGCAGCCTACGATGCCGTAATAGAGGCGGAATACTACAGAGATATTTCACTTCTGGAATCAAATCTGAAACGTGACAACGGAAAACCGATTGTACTGCTCTGCGGCGCATTTGATGACAGTGCAAAAATCACCGCTGCGGCAAGAAACGGAAATGTCCCGTCCGAGCTGAAACGCAAAAGCGTTACCGAGGGATATGACGTTGAAATCAGCGGTTCATATACTGAAAATTACACGGTACGTTATCTGCCGTCCGGCGATAAGAAAAAAACCGCTTTATATGTACTGTATGACGGCAAAAAACCCGAGAAAATAAAAACCTCAACATTCGGCAGCTATCTTGAATTTGAGGTGTCCGACAAATATTTTGCCGTTTTTGAGGGCAAAAAGAGCCACACCGTACTTATTCTGACACTGTCGGGAACGGCAGCATTGCTCCTTGCGGCAGTATTCATATTAATCAGATTAAAAAAGAAAAAAACGGCAGCAAAAGACAAAGAGTAGCATGAGCCGCTTTACGAAAGCTTAACTTTTGTAAAGCGGCTCTTTTGTTATACTGCGGAAATTTCTTCCATTTTAAACGTCATAAATTGTTCACAAAGTGAATACAAAATATTCATTGACATTTTTACAGATATGAGTATAATATAAATTGAAAGGTCAAAGAAAGTCAAAGTCAAGGAGGTGTTCCGAATGGGCATCAGTGATAAAATAGAAACATTTATAACAGAGCTTTTACGTGCTGAGGATGACAATGAATGGCTGGAGCTTGGCAGAAACGAGCTGGCATCGGTTTTTAACTGTGTTCCCTCTCAGATAAATTACGTTATCTCAACGAGGTTTAACCCCGAACACGGATACGTTGTCGAATCCAGACGGGGCGGCGGCGGATATTTAAGAATACGCCGTATAGAACACGGCGCGGAAAACCCGATAGCCCAAACGATAACCGCAATCGGTACTTCACTTACCTTTCCCGACGCAAAAGCATATATATCCCGTCTTTTGAACGCGGGAGTATTACAAAGCAACGAAGCGTCAATAATGTTAAACGGAGTAAGCGACAATGCCATTGCCCTTCCCTCTCCCGAAAGAGACCGAATAAGGGCAGGCGTTTTAAAGAACATGCTTTTGGCAACACAAAAGCAATAAGATATATGAAAGGATGATTTATATGTATGATTTATTTTCGGATTTTGAAGACTTTTTCAACAGTTTCGACTCATTTATGCAGCCGGTAACATACCAGAAAGCGCAGAAATGCCCCGTATGCGGACATACCTGGTCAGACTTTCAAAGAACAGGCAGATTCGGCTGCGGAGAATGTTACCGTACATTCCGTGCACCTGCCGAGGCGACTTTAAGACAAATTCACGCAAATGCCGTACATACGGGCAAAATCCCGTCAAAGTCCGGCGAAGCATTGAGAAAACAAAAGCGCTATGATGAGCTTAAAGCACAATTGCAGGCAGCCGTTAAAAACGAGGACTACGAAACGGCGGCAAAGCTGCACAAGCAGATACGTGCCATAGAAAACGATAAGTAAAGGAGTGACAGTCATGATTTGGTATAAGAATAATAATGAAAGTACGGTTATTTCAACAAGAATACGTCTTGCACGAAATCTGGATGGTGTTCCGTTCCCCGCTTCACTTAAAGATAAAAAGCCCGTTACGGAGAAAATCAGAGACTCAATACTGAAATCAAATTCAACACTGTCCTCGGATTTCACTTTTACCGACCTCGATACACTTTCCGAGCAAAGCAAGGTTTCGCTTGCGGAGGAACATCTGATAAGTCCGCAGATGCTTGACGGAAACGGCAAGTCGGTACTGATAAACAAGGACAAAACCATGAGCATTATGCTTATGGAGGAGGATCACATAAGATTGCAGGTTATAAAAGCAGGACTTGCACTTGACGAAGCATACGATACCGCCGATAAAATCGACGACGTTATCGAGGAAAGCTTGAATTTCGCATTCGATGAAAAATTCGGCTATCTGACCGCATGTCCGACAAATGCCGGAACAGGCTTAAGAGCTTCGGTTATGATGCATCTTCCGGCTCTTACAATGACTCAGAATATCGGCAAGGTTATACATGCCTCGACCGGTCTCGGAATTGAAGTCAGAGGTCTGTACGGTGAGGGCACAAAGGCATACGGCAATCTGTATCAGATTTCAAACCGCACCACCATGGGACTTACGGAAAAAGAAATCCTGGAAAAGCTTAAGGGTGTCGTAAATCAGATAATCGATATGGAGGAAAAAGCCAGAAAGCTGCTTACCGACAATCAAAAAACCGCAACAGAGGATAAAATCTTCCGTTCATACGGAATATTAAAGCACGCGCGGAGCATATCATCATCGGAGGCGAGAGAGCTTTTATCGAATGTAATGCTCGGCACTGAAACAGGCATATTACAGACAAACGGAAATTTATCACCGCTTGAATGTATGATAAAATCCGCACCGTCGCTTATTAACGGCGGCAAGGAGCTTTCGCCGGAGGAAAGAGACGTCGTCCGTGCGGAATTTATAAGAAATAACATATAACGCATATGATTGAAAGGGGAGATGACTTATGTTATTTTCAAATTTTACGGAAAAAGCAAGAATTGCAATCAGCAAAGCGCATGACTGTGCAGCAGAGCTGGGACACAATTATATAGGCAGCGAGCATCTGCTCGCCGGACTTGCCGCCGAGGGCAGCGGTGTTGCCGCAAAGGCGCTTTCAAAGGCAGGTCTTACAGAAGATAAAATCACCGACAAAATAAAGGAATTTACCGGCTACGGTGAACCGTTCAGCACCGATGTTGAACTTCCGCTGACTCCGCGTTCAAAAAGAGTTCTGGAATTAAGTGCCTTTGAAGCGCAGAGACTCGGTCACAGCTATATCGGCACAGAGCATATATTAATGGCAATTATGCGTGACGGCAGCGGTGTTGCCGCAAAGATAATCCGTTCATACGGCATAAGTATATCATCATTTTATAATGACATTGTTACCTCTATGGAAACAAAGTACAATTCGGAGCTTGGGCAGGACGGCAGCATCGGTTCAAACCAGAACTCGTCCACCCCTACACTGGATCAGTTCGGCAGAGATTTCACTGCGCTAGCCCGTGACGGAAAATTCGATCCCGTTATCGGACGTGCGCATGAAATCGAACGTGTTACGCAGATTCTTTCAAGACGTACCAAGAACAATCCGTGCCTTATAGGTGAGCCGGGTGTAGGTAAAACAGCCGTAATCGAGGGACTGGCACAGAAAATCGCCTCGGGCGATGTACCGGAACCGCTGAAAAACAAGCGTCTTGTTTCCGTTGACCTTTCGTCAATGGTAGCCGGTGCAAAGTACAGAGGTGAATTTGAGGAGCGGCTTAAAAAAGTCGTAAACGAAGTACTTGACGCAAAGAATGTCATTCTGTTCATCGATGAATTTCATACCATTGTCGGCGCAGGCAGCGCAGAAGGCTCAATGGACGCATCGAATATATTAAAGCCTTTCCTCGCAAGAGGTGAATTGCAGCTTATCGGTGCGACAACGCTTAAAGAATACAAGAAATACATTGAAAAAGATGCGGCACTTGAAAGACGTTTTCAGCCTGTAACGGTAGGTGAGCCGAGTGCGGAGGAAACCGTTGAAATATTAAAAGGCATACGTGACAAATACGAGGCGCACCACAGTGTTACAATCACAGATGATGCGCTGGAGGCAGCCGCAAAGCTTTCATCAAGATATATAACCGACCGTTTCCTGCCCGACAAGGCAATAGACCTTATCGATGAGGCTGCGTCAAAGAAACGTTTAAGCTCGCAGACAGAGCCTGACGAATTAAAGGACAAGGAATCCCGTCTTGAAAAGCTTAAGAGCGAAAAAGAGGAGGCTATAACCGCGCAGGATTTTGAAAAAGCCGCTAAAATACGTGACGAGGAAAAACAGCTTTCGGAAGAAGCCGAAAAACTCAAGAGCGAATGGAAAGGCAGCGGCTCGTCCTCGGGACTTACAGTTACGGAGGACGATATTGCCGATATTCTCGCGGACTGGACTCATATTCCTGCCGCAAAGCTCAAAGAGGAGGAAACCGAAAAGCTTAAGCATCTGGAGGATATTCTGCATGCGAGGGTTATCGGTCAGGACGAAGCGGTGAGCGCCGTTGCAAAGGCAATCAAGCGCGGCAGAGCAGGACTTAAGGATCCCAAACGTCCTATCGGTTCGTTCCTGTTCTTAGGACCTACAGGTGTAGGTAAAACAGAGCTTTCAAAGGCGCTTGCGGAAACAATGTTCGGCAGTGAAAATGCACTTATAAGAGTTGATATGTCGGAATATATGGAGAAGCACGCGGTGTCTAAATTCATCGGTTCGCCTCCGGGATACGTTGGTTTTGAAGAGGGCGGTCAGCTTACCGAAAAGATAAGAAAGCATCCGTACTCGGTTATTCTGTTTGATGAAATAGAAAAAGCGCATCCCGATGTATTCAACATCATGCTGCAAATTCTTGATGACGGTATTCTTACCGATGCACAGGGCAGACGCGTTGACTTTAAAAACACGGTTATAATCATGACTTCAAACCTCGGCGCAAAGGAAATCCTGGGCAATGTATCGTCACGTCTCGGTTTCGGCAAGGACGAAAAAGACGGCGAAGAAAAGACCGAGCATGAGAAAATAAAGGATAAGGTCATGGAGGAGGTTAAACGTACCTTCAAGCCGGAATTCCTTAACCGTATCGACGAGATTATCGTCTTTGACCGTTTGAGTGAGGATAACATCAAGAGCATAGCAAGGCTCATGCTTAAATCGCTTGAAGCACGGCTTAAGGAAAACGATATAACGGTTGAATTTACCGATGCGGCAGTCGAAAAGATTGCAAAGGCAGGCTTTGATCCCACCTACGGCGCAAGACCGTTAAGACGTGCAATTCAAAATCACCTTGAAGACATGCTTTCGGAAAAAATCATTGACGGAGATGTTAAAAACGGTGACAGCATAACCGTTGACGCCGACGGCGATAGCTTTATCGTAAAGTAATGTTAAATATTTAAGGGCAGGAAAGCCGATTTCAGACTTCCTGCCCTTAATTTATGTTCTTTAAACTGCTTTTCTCACATATTTGCATACATACTGTACAGATTATAGTATAATCCGTGCTTTTCTATAAGCTCCGCATGTGAGCCTTGCTCCTCTATTCCGTTCTCGGTAAGGACAAGAATTATATCGGCATTGCGTATGGTGGTAAGGCGGTGCGCAATGGTAAACACGGTTCTTCCGCGGGCAAGCTTTTCGAGCGACTCCTGAACGATTTTCTCGCTCTCGTTATCAAGTGCGGAGGTTGCCTCATCCAGAATAAGCACCGGTGGATTTTTTAAGAATACACGTGCAATAGAAATTCTTTGTTTCTGCCCTCCCGACAGCTTTATTCCGCGTTCACCGACATACGTATCATACCCGTTCGGCAGCGCTTCGATAAATTCATGCGCCCCGGCAGCCTTTGCCGCCTCGATTACTTCGTCCCTCGATGCGTCCTTTCTGCCGTAGAGAATATTCTCAAGTATTGTTCCCGAAAACAGATAAACGTCCTGCTGAACAACACCTATCGCATCTCGCAGTGATTTTAATGTAACAGTCTTTATATCCGTACCGTCAATTAGGATTTTCCCCTCCGTTACATCATAAAATCTCGGAATAAGATTGCACATTGTGGTTTTTCCGCCGCCCGACGGACCTACCAGCGCAACATTTCCGCCTTTTTTGATATGCAGATTTATATTGGAAAGCACATTGTTTTTATCATCGCTGTAATGAAAGCTTACATTGTCAAAAACAATATCACCTCTGACATCTTTAAGCTCCTGTGCATTTTCCGTTTCGGTTATATCGGGTGGAGTATCCATAATCTCAAGAAAACGCTCAATTCCCGTCATACCGCGCTGAAACTGCTCCGTAAACTGTATAATGGTGCGCAGCGTAGCAAGCAGTGTGCTTACATACAGCAGATATGCGGTTAGGTCGGCAGGATTGATTTTGCCTTTTACCATGAAAAATGCACCGGCGGTAAATACCGTCAGATACATTATTCCCTCAAAAAATCTGTTTGAGGTCTGAAAGCCTGCCATGTAATAATAACCCGTTTTTTTCGTTTGCAGAAAAAGCTTGTTTCCCTGCTCAAATTTTTCACGCTCCGTATCCTCGTTTGCAAATGATTTTACAACACGTATTCCCAAAAGCGTATCCTCGGTCTGCGAATTTATTTCGCCTATCTGATGCCGCTGCGCCTTGAATGCCGTTCTCATACGCGTATTGAAAAACTTTACAAACACGAATATCAGCGGCAGCGCCGCAAACATTATAAGCGTAAGTGCAACATTCACCCTGCACAGTATTATAAAAGTCACCGCTATTTTAAGCGCGGCTATAAAAAATTCTTCCGGGCAATGGTGCGCAAACTCCGTGACATCAAACAAATCGCTTGTAATTCTCGCCATTATCTGACCTATCTTATGGTCGGAATAATACGAAAAGGATAATTTCTGCAAATGGTCGAACAAATCACGGCGCATATCGGTTTCGATTTTTGCACCCATAACATGCCCCGTGTCCGCCATATAAAAATTCGCCGCGGAATCTATAAGCCGAAGCACAAAATAAATAAGAGCGGTCTTGATAATAAGTCCGCCTGTAAGTGAATAAATATCGTTAATTCCTTTATTTGTTATAAACCGTACAAGCATAGGGAACGCAAGGTCGCACACCGTAGTGAGCGACGCGCAGAATAAATCAAGAAACAATGTTCCCTTATAGCTTTTAAAATACGGCACAAATCTTTTTATAAGATAACCCATTTTCATGGGCTGCTGTTTTTCTTTCATTCTTCTTTTTGTTCCTTTAACAAATCCCTTATTTCGGCGAGCAGCTCCTCCTGAGTCGGAGCGGCAGCCTCCTCCGCTTCTTCTTCCTCCTGCTTTACAACAAGACGCGAATGTAAATTATTCATAAATTTAACAAGGCAGAAGATAATGAAAGCCATTATCAGAAAATTTATCACCGATGACAGGAAATTCCCTATATTAATACTCGTTCCCGGGATAATCCAATTCGACATATTGCGCACACTGTTAAGCGCCTCCTGCTCTCCCACACCGGCAGCCGTGGAGTTTAATGCCTTGGAAAATGTACCCGTTACAAATGCGATAAACGGATTTATCACATCTGCGACCAAAGAATCGACAATTCCTTTGAAAGAGCCGCCGATAACAACGCCGACAGCCATATCCATAACATTTCCCCGTGCTATAAACTCCTTAAACTCCTGCATGAATTTCATTTTCTTCCACCATCCTCTGTTAATTTAAAATTCCAGTTTTTCATCGAGGAATTTTTCCAAATCCTCAATCTTAATTCTTGTCTGCTGCATTGTATCTCTTTCACGCACCGTTACGGCTCCGTCATTTTCCGAATCGAAATCGTAGGTAATGCAGAACGGAGTTCCTATCTCGTCCTGACGGCGGTAACGCTTGCCTATTGAGCCTGCATCATCATATTCACAGTTGTATTTCTTTATAAGCTTTTCAAACACCTTTTCCGCCTGTTCGTTAAGCTTCTTTGACAGCGGCAGAACAGCTGCCTTTACGGGCGCAATTGCCGGGTGCAGATGAAGAACCACTCTGCTGTCACCGTTTTCAAGTTCTTCTTCGTCATATGCTTCGCAAAGGAGCGCAAGCGCAACTCTGTCCGCACCGAGAGACGGCTCGATTACATACGGAACATATTTCTCATTCGTTACGGGATCCATGTACTCAAGATTCTGTCCGCTGTGTTCGATATGCTGCTTCAGGTCATAGTCCGTTCTGTCGGCAATCCCCCACAATTCGCCCCATCCGAACGGGAATAAAAATTCAATGTCCGATGTAGCCTTTGAATAGAATGCCAGTTCTTCGGGAGCATGGTCTCTGAAACGCAGGTTTTCCGGCTTCATGTTAAGCGAATACAGAAAATCTATACAATACTGCTTCCAGTAAGCAAACCATTCGAGGTCTGTATCGGGCTTGCAGAAAAATTCAAGCTCCATCTGCTCAAATTCACGGGTACGGAACGTAAAGTTTCCGGGTGTGATTTCATTTCTGAACGATTTTCCCACCTGTCCTATTCCGAACGGAATTTTCTTGCGGCTTGAACGCTGAACATTCTTGAAGTTTACAAAAATACCCTGAGCGGTTTCGGGACGCAGATAAATTGTGTTTTCACTGTCCTCGGTAACACCCTGGAACGTTTTGAACATGAGGTTAAATTGACGAATGTCGGTGTAATTCATTTTACCGCACTTGGGGCATACTATGCTGTTTTCCTTGATGTAGTCCATAAGCTGCTCGTTTGTCCAGCCGTCGCAGCAGATGTCCTCGTTTTTCTCAGCCGCAAAGTCCTCTATAAGCTTATCCGCTCTGAAACGTGACTTACATTCCTTACAGTCAACGAGAGGATCGGAAAAGCCGCCCACATGTCCCGATGCAACCCATGCCTCGGGGTTCATGAGAATGGCACAGTCTATTCCGACATTGTACTTTGACTCCTGAATGAATTTCTTTCTCCACACTTCTTTGACGTTGTTCTTAAATTCAACACCCAGAGGGCCGTAGTCCCATGTATTTGCAAGTCCGCCGTAAATTTCGCTTCCGGCAAAGATATATCCCCTGCCCTTGCATAATGCGACGATTTTATCCATTGTTTTTTCCGTATTTTTCATTTTGATATGTTTCCTTTCCGTGCCTCCGGCACAAGTTCATATATGTATATAGTTTATCGCAATATACGGTCATTTGTCAAGTATTTACGCGAAATTTTACCAAAAACGCAAAAAACGGTGCGGTTTTGCATAAACCACACCGTTTTTTGTACCGTATTATATGTTATTTTACCGCTTCAAATGCAGCGTCCAATGCAGCAATAAGGTCATCGGCATTTTCGATACCTATTGACAGTCTGATTGTGTTCGGCTTAATACCCTGATCCTCAAGTTCCTCTGCGGTAAGCTGTGAATGAGTTGTACTTGCGGGGTGAATTACAAGCGATTTCACGTCCGCAACATTCGCAAGCAGAGAGAATATCGCAAGATTATCTATAAACTTCTGTGCGGTCTTATCATCGCCCTTGATTTCAAAGGTGAATATCGAACCGCCGCCGTTCGGGAAGTATTTTTTATAATACTTATGGCTCGGCTCGCTTTCAAGCGACGGATGATGAACAGCCTCAACCTGCGGATGATTATTCAGGTAATTAACTATCTTAATTGCATTTTCAACATGACGCTGTACTCTTAACGATAGTGTCTCAAGTCCCTGCAGGAAGATGAATGCATGGAACGGCGAAAGCGTCGCACCGGTGTCACGGAGCAGGATTGCTCTTATATACGTTACAAATGCAGCACCCGGAGCGGCATCCGCAAACGCAATTCCGTGATAGCTCGGATTAGGCTCCGAAATCCACGGATATTTGCCAGATGCTTTCCAGTCGAAATTGCCGCTGTCAACAACAACGCCGCCGATTGCGGTACCGTGTCCGCCTATAAACTTTGTTGCCGAGTGAATTACTATGTCTGCGCCATACTCGATAGGTCTTACAAGATACGGTGTTGCAAAGGTTGAGTCAACCACAAGCGGAATATTATGCTTATGCGCAATTTTTGCAATTTCTTCTATATCTATAATGTTTGAGTTGGGATTTCCCAGTGTCTCTATATAAAGAGCCTTTGTATTGGGCTGTATTGCCGCCTCAAACGAACCTGGTACTTCAGGATCGACAAAGGTTGCGGTGATACCTGAAAGCGGAAGCGTGTGTGCCAAAAGGTTGTATGTTCCGCCGTAAATCGTTTTTGACGCTACTATATGCTCACCGCTCTTTGCAAGAGCAAGAATCGTATAGTTTACCGCCGCTGCACCCGAAGCCAGCGCCAATGCCGCCGTGCCACCCTCAAGCGATGCTATTCTCTGCTCGAATATATCCTGTGTCGGGTTGGTTAATCTGCCGTAAATGTTTCCGGCATCCTTTAAGCCGAAACGGTCTGCGGCGTGCTGTGAGTTGTGGAACACATATGATGAGGATGCGTAAATCGGTACGGCTCTTGCGTCCGTAACGGGATCCGCCTGCTCCTGACCTATGTGTAATTGTCTTGTTTCAAAGCTCCAGTTTTTTGAATTCTTTATATCTGACATTTTATTTTCCTCCCTGTTTTTTTATTCCCCATATTACCTATGGGTTTAATATGTTTTAAATTATAGCACAGGTTTTCCCGCTTGTCAATACTTTTTTGCAAAAAAAACATAAAGATGAAAAAAATTCATTTATCGGCTGTTTTTATGTTGAATTATGCATATTGACTTTTGTAAAAAAAAAGTATATACTTTTTGTATATGTACTTATAAATACTGAAAGGAACGGTTATATATATGAAATTATCGGAATTATTTGCACAAAACAGACCTACACTGTCGTTCGAGGTATTTCCGCCCAAAACAGACGATAACTATGAAAGCGTAAAATATGCAACAGAGCATATTGCGGAGCTTAAACCCGATTATATGAGCGTTACCTACGGCGCGGGCGGCGGTACAAGCGAATATACCGTATCGATTGCGGCAAATATTCTTAACGGCTACGGCGTGACTCCGCTGGCGCATCTTACATGCGTTTCTTCAAAAAAGGATAAAATCATATCTCAGCTTGATGCACTTAAAGCAAACGGCATTGAAAATATCCTTGCTCTGCGCGGAGATATTCCGAAAAACAGCAATCCCGATGAAAAGCGCGAGTACCGGTATGCATATCAGCTTATACGCGATATAAAGGAGCACGGCGATTTCTGTATAGGCGGAGCTTGCTACCCCGAAAGCCATGTTGAATCGGCAAATTCAACAGAGGATATTAAGCATTTAAAGGAAAAAGTAGATACGGGATGCGATTTCCTGACTACACAAATGTTTTTTGACAATAATATATTATATACGTTTTTATATAAAATACGCGAGGCAGGAATAACCGTACCTGTCGTTGCCGGAATTATGCCCGTAACAAACGGAAAACAGATTAAGCGTATATATGAGCTTTCCGGCACATATCTTCCGCAGAGGTTTAAATCCATAGTTGACCGTTTCGGAGACGATCCGGCGGCAATGAAGCAGGCAGGCATAGCATATGCCACCGAACAGATTATAGACCTTTTGGCAAACGGTGTGAATGCAATTCACATCTACACAATGAACAAGCCCGATGTAGCGGCAAAAATACAGCAAAGCTTATCGGATATTATAAAATAGGCTGTGTCTCAGAACGAGGAGGATTTATATGATAAAAACCGCATACGCTTCTCCGGAAGAAATAACCGTTGACCGCCGCGAGGTCTACAGATATATGGGCTGCGGAAAAAACAATGCGGACGAACGCGTTGCGGCGCTTGCCGAAAGTGTTATTGGCGAAATGCTGCCGCGGCTGCAATGCAAGGCATGCTACGACAGATTTCCCGTTATTATAAATAATGACACCGCAGATTTGGGATTTACCGTAACACGTTCAAAAAATCTTATAAAAAATCTTGACGGCTGTGATGAAATAATACTTTTCACCGCCACGGCAGGCATTGATGCCGACCGTATAATACAAAAAAGCTCAATGCTTTCTCCGCTGCGTGCGGTTGCTGCGCAGGCGGTGGGCGCTGCGGCGATAGAAAGCTGGTGCGATATTCTGTGCGGACGCTTTAAAGCGCAGGAGGAACGGCACGGGAACTATCTCAGACCGAGGTTCAGCCCCGGCTACGGAGATTTGCCGCTTGAAATGCAGAAAAAGATTTTTGCCGTTCTCGACTGCGGACGGAAAATCGGAGTTACGCTCAACGAAAGCCTTTTAATGTCTCCGAGCAAATCGGTATCGGCAATTATAGGCATAGGAAAAAACAGGCTTGACTGTTCTCACGGCGGCTGTGCGTCATGCACAAAAACGGACTGTGAATTCAGGCTTGACTGATGGGAGGATTATTATGGATATAAGAAGCAGACTGAAAACGGGCAGGATATATATTGACGGCGGCTACGGAACAAGCTTTCAGTCATTCGGCTTAAAGCCCGGCGAGCTGCCGGAGCTTTGGAATCTGACAAATCCCGAAACGGTGTCGGAGCTTCACCGCGAATATATACGGGCCGGCTGTGATGTGATTACCTCAAATACATTCGGAGCAAATATACTGAAGTTTGACGGAGCAAACGGCAATCCCTCTCTTGAAGAAATTATCCGTGCGGCGCTTTCAAATGCGGCGAATGCGGTTTCGGACTTCCCCGAAAGAGAAATTTACAAAGCGCTTGACGTGGGCCCCACAGGCAGACTGTTAAAGCCTTTGGGCGACCTTGATTTTGAGGATGCCGTAAATGTATTTAAGGAGACAATAAAGCTCGGCGTAAAATACGGAGCGGATTTAATTCTTATAGAAACCATGAACGACAGCTACGAAACAAAGGCAGCCGTTCTTGCGGCAAAGGAAAGCTGCTCACTGCCGGTATTCGTATCCACAACATATGACGAAAACGGAAAGCTTATGACGGGAGCATCTCCCTCGGCAATGGCTGCTCTGCTTGAGGGCTTAAGAGTTGATGCACTCGGCATAAACTGCGGCTTAGGTCCCGATAAAATGCTCCCCATTATCGAGGAGCTTGTAAACAATTCCTCAACTCCGGTTATGGTAAACCCAAATGCCGGACTTCCCGTGTTCCGCCACGGACGCACCGAATATGAAGTAACACCCGAGGAATTTTCCGACACAATGGTGCAGATAGCAAAAATAGGTGCATCGGTTCTGGGCGGCTGCTGCGGCACAACGCCTGCTCACATAAAAGCACTGCGTGAAAAAACGGAAAATCTGCCGTTTAAACCGATTGAAAAAAAGAATATTACTGTAATTTCTTCATATACACATTCCGTAATGTTCGATAAAAAGCCGATATTAATCGGAGAACGCATAAACCCTACGGGCAAATCGCGCTTTAAAGCGGCTTTGCGCGAGGAAAATTACGATTATATATTGCAGGAGGGTGTGGCGCAGCAGGACGCCGGCGCAGATGTGCTTGACGTAAATGTCGGGCTGCCCGAAATTGACGAGGCGGCGGTTCTGACAAAATCGGTGCAGCTTTTACAGGCAGTAACCGACCTGCCGCTGCAAATAGACACATCTGATCCGATTGCAATGGAGCGCGCATTAAGAATATACAACGGAAAGCCGCTCATCAACTCGGTAAACGGCAAGCAGGAGGTTATGGACGAAATTTTTCCGCTTGCGGCAAAATACGGCGGCTGTGTCATCGCGCTGACGATTGACGAGGACGGAATCCCCGGCAACACGGCAGGCAGAATAAAGATTGCGAAAAAAATTATTAATGAAGCAAAAAAATACGGTATAGATGAAAAGGATATAATCGTCGATTCCCTTGCAATGACGGTAAGCTCCGATTCCTCCTCCGCACTTGTAACATTAAAATGCCTTGAAGAGCTTAAAAGCATGGGCATTAAAACCAGTCTCGGAGTGTCAAACGTTTCATTTGGACTTCCTCAGCGCAGCATAATAAACGGCACATTCTTCACCATGGCAATGACAAGCGGACTCAATGCCGCCATTATGAATCCCCATTCAAAGGAAATGATAGATTCGTATCACGCTTTTCTCGCACTGTCGGACCTTGATGCAATGTGCGGCGAATATATTGATTATGCCGCAAAAATACAAAATACCGAAACCAAAACGGCGGCTGTATCGGTATCCTCCCCCGAGGATTCTTTAAAGCGCGCGGTATTAAAGGGTTTAAAGGAGGACGCGGCGCAGTTTGCATCGGTACTCCTCGAAAACACGGACGCACTCGATGTTATAGACAAATGCATTATCCCGGCGCTGAACGAGATAGGCGAAGCCTTTGAACAGAAAAAAGCATTTTTGCCGCAGCTTCTCATGAGTGCCGAGGCGGCAAAATCGGCATTTGATGTGATAAAGGAAAAACTTGCGTCAAGCGGCGAGGTAAGAGAAAAGAAATATAAAATAGTTATCGCCACGGTAAAGGGAGATATTCATGACATAGGCAAAAACATTGTAAAGGTTCTGCTTGAAAATTACGATTTTGACGTATTGGATTTGGGCAAGGACGTACCTCCCGAAACGGTTGTCGACGCGGCAAAGCGCGAGGGCGCACCGCTGGTCGGTCTGAGCGCGCTTATGACCACAACGGTTCCCGCAATGGAGGACACCATAAAGCTATTGAGAAAAGAACTGCCCGGCTGCCGTGTGGTTGTCGGCGGCGCGGTGCTTACGCAGGAATATGCGGACATGATAGGCGCCGACAAATACGCAAAAGATGCGATGGAAACCGTCAGATATGCGGAATCGCTTGTATAATTTTGCCGCCCGGACGGCGGAGGAACGGAGAATGATATGATAAAATTTATAGCATCCGATATGGACGGAACTCTTCTTGACAGCAACAAAAATTTTCCGCCCGATTTCGATTATGTG
Organism: uncultured Eubacteriales bacterium; assembly: GCA_905199755.1. Lineage (GTDB taxonomy): Bacteria > Bacillota > Clostridia > UBA1381 > UBA1381 > UBA4716. The sequence goes on from CAJKHT010000010.1 coordinate 28,228, forward strand.
CTTGATGAGCTTAACCGCCGAGGCATTATTTTTGCGGCTGCAAGCGGCAGACAGTACGAAACATTAAGGCAGCAATTCGGACATTTTGCCGAAAAAATGGTGATAATCGCCGAAAACGGCGCACTTGCTTGCCGTAACGGCAAACCTGTTGTGTGCGATCCGATGCCGCGTGAAAAAGCGCTTGAAATTGCTGATATTATAGAAAGCAGCGGCGAGGTTTATCCGCTTGCATGCGGATTTGAGTCCGCCTACGGTGAGCCGAAAAACGATGCCGTTATGGCAAATGTAACCGATTACTACAGAAAATATCAACACATTGACAGCATTAAAAATGCCGTTATGCGTGATAAAATCCTTAAATTTGCGATTTTTTCTCCCGCAGGCTCGGACGGCATACATGAAAAAATCATGGCGGCGGACAGCAGTCTCAATGCCGTTGTATCCGGCGAATACTGGATGGATATTATGAATGACGGGGTTTCAAAGGGCAGTGCAATAAAAAAAATCCAAAAGCTTTACGGCATAAAAAAAGAAGAATGTATCGCTTTCGGGGATTATATGAACGACTATGAGATGATGTCGGAATGCGGAGAATCATATGCAATGGAAAACGCTTTTCCCGAGCTTAAAAAAATATGCACCCACGTATGCAAATCCAACGATGAATACGGAGTAACCGCGGCAATCAGGGAATTGCTGGGAATATAATTGACTAAACATATATTGTGTAATAAGATATAATTTAATATTTACGAGGAGGGAATTATATGAAAAAACAAATCACGGCAGTTTTACTGGCAGCTGCCATACTGACCGCATCACTGCCCGTTTTTGCGCAGAATACAGCTTTAAGCCGCGGCGATGCGGCACAAATGCTTTTAACGGCGGCAGATGATTACAATCCCGATGTTAAAAAGGAAGACATAATAAAAGGCTATGAGGACGGAGAGCTGCATGAAGAAAGAGGAGTTAACCGCGCGGAAGCGCTTGTAATGCTTAAGCGTTCTTTTGGTCAGCTGCCTGCGCCGTCGGGACATAGCAAAAGAATTGCGCTTACTGTGGACAATTTTTCCGATTTGCCCGACTGGGCAGTGACGGAGCTTAACGATGTTTTTGACGCAGGTATTGCGGCAGGAACGGACGAGGATATTTTCTCACCGTATGAACCCGTCACGGCAGAGCAGATGCGGCTTTTTATAAGCCGTGTGTATGCACTGTTCGGAACAAACGAAAGAGATGATTTCTATGCTGCGGTAAACAAGGACGCACTTGAAAAGCTTGAAATCGAACCCGGCCGCAGCGATGCCGGCACGTTGTCCGACATAGGTGAAACGGTAAACAGCCAGCTTATTTCTCTCATAAAGGAAATAGCCGAAAGCAGCAATGAAAACGGTACGCCCGAAAAGAAAATTGCGGATTTATACAATACCGTTGCGGATAAGGAATCCCGAAACAAAGACGGCATTGCGCCCGTTAAGCCGTATCTTGAAATGATTGACAATGCAAAAACAATTTCAGACCTTACAAAGCTTAACGAAACGCTCGGAGGTGAGCTTTGCGTATATCCGTTTGTCGGCTTCGCTGTGACGGAGGATTCAAAGGACAGCACAAAATATAAGCTTGCTTTCGGCTCAATGTATCCCATGCAGTCAAAGGATTTTTACGAAAATGAGGACGCTTCTCAAAAAGCCGCATATACAAATTATCTGAAAACACTGCTTGTTCTCGGCGGTGAAACGGAGGAAAAAGCCGCTGCCGATACGGAAAGCTATTACGCGTTTGAAAAGGAGCTTTCACAGGCAATGCTAAATATTGAAGATATGTATGATGTTGATAAAACATACAACATTTACGGTATGGAAGATATTAAAAAGCTTTATCCCGATTTCGATATGCAATCACTGCTCGGTACGTCCGGCTTAAAAGAGGAGGACGAAATCATTGTATCCGATAAGGGAACAACCGAAAAATTTGCAGAGCTTTTTAACGGGGATAATCTTGAAGTACTGAAAACAGCTGCAAAGCTCAATGTTCTCATCGGATACGGCAATGTTCTGAACGATGAATTTACAGCCGCGGCGGAGGAATACAGCAGCTCTCTTCTCGGAACAGAGGGAACATACTCCGATGAAGAAAAGAACATCGGTGCGGTTGTGTCGCTTTTGCCCGAATATGCGGACAGACTTTACGCTCAGCAATATTTTTCACCCGAGGCTAAGGCTGACGTTGAAAAAATGGTAAATGACATAATAACCGTTTTTGAAAAGCGAATAGACAAGCTTGAATGGATGAGTGCCGAAACAAAGGTCAAGGCAAAATCAAAGCTTTCCAAAATAAAGGTAAAGGTCGGCTATCCCGATGAATACGATACGGAAGATTTTGACAGCATCGAAATCAAGTCGGTTAAGGACGGCGGCAGCTATTTTGAAAACGTGTGCAATATTATGCATTACAGAGCAAAAGAGGCGGCTTCTCTGCAAGGTACCGAAAACGACCACAGCGATTGGGTTATGAATTCGTTTGTTGTCAACGCATGCTACGATCCCGGCGCAAATGATATTACCTTCCCTGCCGGAATTTTGCAGTCACCCTTATATGATATAAATGCATCATACGAGGAAAATCTCGGAGGAATAGGCTACATTATTGCCCACGAGATAACTCATGCTTTTGACAACAACGGTGCAAAATATGATGAAAACGGCAATGCGGCAGACTGGTGGACAGAAAAGGATTATGACGAGTTTCAAAAGCTGTGTGCAAAAATGACCGATTTCTATGACGGAAAAGAAGCTGCACCCGGGATTGCGGCAAACGGTGCGCGGACATTAAGCGAAAATGTTGCGGACAACGGTGCGGTTCAATGCATAACCGAGATTGTATCCGAGCTTGAAAATCCCGATTACAGCGCCCTCTACCGCAGCATCGCAAGAACATGGCTTCAAACCTCATCAAGAGAATATGCTCAGTATCTGAATCAGGTTGATACGCACAGCGCCGCGAAGCTCAGAGTAAATATGCCCGTTGAAAACTGTGAGGAATTTTATAAAACATTCAATGTCGGCGAAAGTGACGGAATGTATGTTGCTCCGCAAAACAGAGTAGTAATTTGGTAAGGAGGAGTTTTTAATGCCGAGAAATGACGAAGAAAAAAAAGGACTTACGCTTCTGGGAAACAAAAAAACGGCTTATGCCGATACCTACAGTCCCGAAGTACTTGAAACCTTTATAAACAAGCACCCCGGAAACGATTACATGGTATCTTTCAACTGCCCCGAGTTCACCTCGCTGTGCCCGATAACAGGTCAGCCGGACTTTGCGGAGATTAAAATAAATTATATACCGAATATAAAAATGGTTGAGTCAAAGTCATTAAAGCTGTACCTGTTCAGCTTCAGAAATCAGGGGGATTTCCATGAGGACTGTGTTAATATTATAATGAAAGACCTCGTAAAGCTCATGGAACCGAAGTATCTTGAGGTAAAAGGAGTATTCACCCCACGCGGCGGAATTTCCATTTATCCGTTTGCAAATTACGGAGAAAAAGGCACAAAATACGAAAAAATAGCCGAGCAAAGACTGTTTGACAGCCTGGCATTTAATTGAAAGGAATGATTATAAATGAGGAAAGCTCTTGTTGTATTGAGCGGTGGTCAGGACAGCACAACATGTATGTTCTGGGCAGTAAAAAAATTCGGAAAGGAAAATGTTTCGGCAATCGGCTTTGACTACGGTCAGCGCCATAAGGCCGAATTGAAATGCGCAAAGAAAATCTGTGCTGCGGCAGGCATACCGTTCGAGGCAATAAAAACGCCTATAATAAATCAGCTGTCGGCAAACTCTCTTACACGCTCCGATATACCCGTTGAGGAAACAAAGCCCGAGGGAGCACCGCCCAACACATTCGTCGAGGGCAGAAACATGCTGTTTCTCACATATGCGGCAATATATGCGAAAACGCACGGTATAACCGACCTTGTCACAGGAGTGTGCGAAACGGACTTTTCCGGTTACCCCGACTGCCGCGATATTTTCATAAAATCTCTTAACGTAACGCTTAACCTCGCTATGGATTATTCTTTTGTAATTCATACTCCGCTTATGTGGATTGATAAAGCACAGACCTGGAAAATGGCTGATGATTTGGGTGTTCTCGATATAATTTACAAAGAAACCCTGACCTGCTACAACGGTGTAAAGGGAGAGGGCTGCGGTCACTGTCCCGCATGCTTTTTGAGAAAGCGCGGCTTTGATGAATTTACGGAAATGAAGAAGAAAGAGGAAAATAAGTAATGTACGAAGTTAGAAAAAGACTTGAAATAAGTGCGGCACACAAGCTTAAGCTGGACTATGTCTCCAAATGCTCAAATCTGCACGGACACAACTGGATAATTGATGTATATCTCAGAAGCGAAACCCTTGACAATAACGGCATGGTTATGGATTTTACGGAAATTAAAGAAAAAATAACCAAGAAATTCGATCATCAGATTATTAATGAAATTGTGGATTTTAACCCCACCGCCGAAAATCTTGCAAAATATATCTGTGACTTGCTTGCGCCGAAATGCTACAGAGTTGACGTGCAGGAAAGTGAAAACAATGTTGCATCATATATAAAAACCGAAAAGAGTATTATTGATGAATTGATGAAACACGACGTGCAGGTGATAGTATAATGAAAGTAGTTGAAATATTTGACAGTATAGACGGCGAGGGAATACGCACCGGACAGCCATGCTCGTTTATCCGTCTTGCAGGATGTAATCTGCGCTGCTCCTACTGCGATACGCTCTATGCCCTGTTCGGCGAGGACGAGGAATGTGTTTACACCGAAATGAGCATTGACGAAATAATATCCAAAGTCAATCCGCTGTATAAGCGCATCACTCTTACCGGCGGCGAACCGATTATACATAAGGATGCCGATAAGCTGACCGCACGGCTGTTAAATGCGGGGTATGAGGTAAATATCGAAACAAACGGCGCGGCGGACATATCGGAATTTCTGAAAAAAATGCCCGAAAACGGCAAGCTGTTCTTTACAATCGACTACAAGCTGCCGTCAAGCGGTATGAGTGATAAAATGCTGTGGGATAATTTTCTTGCTTTGCGCCCGTGTGATGTGATCAAATATGTTGCAGGCTCCGAGGAGGACGTAAAGCTCATGGTGGAAATCACGAAAAAGCTTACGGAGCATTACAAGGTAATGCCGCATATTTTTGTCGGTGCGGTATACGGCAGCTATGACTTGCAGAGGCTTACGGAAACAGTACTCAAAGAGCCTTGCTTAAAGGACGCACGAATACAAGTTCAGCTGCATAAAATCATATGGGATCCGAATAAAAAAGGTGTTTGAAAGGACTGTGTTTATGAAACCCGAATTCGATCATGAAAAAATCAAACAGGCAGTAACGCTTATAATCGAAGCGCTGGGTGATAATCCCGACAGAGAGGGACTTAAAGAAACCCCCGACCGCGTGGCACGCATGTATGATGAAATTTTTGAGGGCATGCGGTACACAAATGATGAAATCGCCGAAAAGTTCAACAAGTGCTTTGAGGACGTAAACTCACATGATTTGGTGCTTGTGAAGGATATAGAGTGTTTCAGCTTTTGCGAGCATCATCTTGCGCTCATGTACAACATGAAATGTCATGTCGCATATATTCCCAACGGCAGGGTAATAGGCTTGTCGAAAATAGCACGCATATGCGATATGGTATGCAAGCGCTTGCAATTGCAGGAGCGCATTTGCGCCGATATTGCGGAAATCATGCAAAAGGTGTGCCGAACGGAGGACGTAATAGTCATAATTGAGGGCGAACACAGCTGCATGACGGCGCGTGGCATAAAGGCACGCGGCGCAAAGACACGCACAAGCGCAATCCGCGGTTTGTTCGACACCGATACGGAGCTTCGGAACGAGGTATATAATCTGCTTAAATAAAAAAATCACCGTACGGTGATTTTTTTATTTAAAATATATACTTATCTATGAATATGGCTGCCGCACCGTAAAACGGCGCTTTATCCCGAAATTTTGAAAATTCGATGTCAATACGCTTATGTCTGCTCATTATGCAGCGGTTTTGGGTGCATGCCGATATAATATCCGCAGCATCATTCCCCAGAAGCGGTATTCTGTGTCCAAGAAAAATTTTCTGAGGATTAAAAAGGTTCATAAGCGTAATACAGCCCTCCGCCAGATAACGGCAAATTTGTTCTTTGTCGTTTTCTTTTGCCGAGCTGCTTATCGACGCATACATTTCAAGACACCCCCTGTTGCCGCACTGACACTTTCTTCCGTTCATATCAACCGTAACATGACCTATTTCTCCGAAATCTCCGCCGCAAAGCCGACCGTTCATGACAATCCCGGCGCCTATTCCCTTTGCCGCACCGAGATATATAAAATTGCTCAGCTCCCCCGCATTTCCCCAATATTTTTCGGCGAGTGCCGATGCATTCATATCATTTTCAATAAACACCGGAAGCGAAAATGCCTCCCTTAGAATTCTGCAAATCTCAATACAGTCTATATCAAAAAAATACGGAGGTTTTATCAGCGCACCGTTTTCAAAATCAATGGGTCCGATTGACGATATACCTATGCCCATAATTTCTTTTTCCGTATCCGTTATTCTTTTTGCCGCCGATAAAATCTTTTCGCTTACACTCGCTGCCGTTTCGTCCTTAAATTCCTCCTCCGCCGTTATCCCGACATCCCCGTTCAGATTTGCCGAAAATGCCGTAACATTGTCACGGCAAATGTATATTCCCAAAATACAGTACTTGTCCTTATCGGGCATAAGCACAGTCGGTCTGCGCCCGGGTGTGTCCTGTATTTCACGGCTTCCCTCTGTTATATATCCGTCCTCTATAAGCTCATTCACAATATTTGAAACAGTCATTTTCGTGAGTCCCGTTATACCGGCAAGCTCTATTCTCGGCATCGGCTTCCGTATTATCTGCTTTAAAACAAAATTTCTGTTATTTATTTTTGTCAAGGCTTGATTTACCGCTTTCATTGCTATCTCCGTTCCGCAAAAATTATCACACAAAATAATATATCATTTTCAAAATTAAATGTCAATGTTTTATTGACAAATGCGAAAGTATATTGTATAATTAGTATAATCAATTTACTAAAGGAGGAGTGGATATGGAAAACGAACATTTCAAGGTTGTTACGGTCGGAATTATGGTAGCGGATATTATGGTAAATCCCGTGAATTGTATTCCCGAGCCGGGAAAGCTGTCACTTGTTGATTCGATTGAACTGTTTTCCGGCGGCAATGCCATGACGGCGGCAATTAATCTGTCAAAGCTCGGAATAAAATCCGCCGTATGCGGAAAAATCGGCTGCGACTTCTGGGGTGACTTTCTCATAGGCTGCCTTGACAAAAACAATGTTTCAACTTCTGCGGTGGTACGCGACAAATCGGTTCAGACATCTGCCTCTGCCGCACTTATTGCCGATAACGGTGAACGCGCATTTATTCACTGCAAAGGTGCAAATGCCCGTCTTTCCGAAAATGACATTGATATGAACATTATCAAAAATACGGATTGTGTATTTGTCACGGGTACTTTTCTGCTTGACAGCTTTGACGGTGACGAAACGGCGGATTTTCTAAAAAAATGCAAATCGCTTTCCAAAACAACATTTCTGGACGTGTGCTGGGATGCCTGCGGCAATTGGGGAGAAAAGCTGTTTTCGGCAATGCCGTACATAGACTGGTTCATGCCGAGCATTGATGAGGCAAGAGAAATTTCCGGCAAAAGCAAATTGAAAGAGATGACCGATGTATTCTTTGATAAAGGAGTACGGCACACGGTCATAAAATGCGGAGCAGACGGCTGTTTTCTGCGTCTTAGCCGTGAAGACGAGGGCAGAATTATTCCATCGTTCCGATGTGAAAGCTGTGCCGATACCACCGGTGCCGGAGACAGCTTTTGTTCCGGGTTTATAGCCGCATATACCAAAGGTGCAGCACCCGAGGAATGTGCAAAATTCGCAAATGCCGTAGGAGCAATGTGCGTCACGTCACGGGGAGCAACAAGCGGTACGGGAAGTTATGAGGAAACCATAAAATTTATAAAGGAGCATGAAAGCCATGAATAAAATAAGAGAAAGAGCTGCGGAATTTTACAAAAATGCAAATATTGTAATCACCGAAGCCGAAAAAGCAAACATTGAAGTCGCCGATTTCGGACTCAATGATATTGAAAACACAGGTTTGCAGCTTATAACCTACATTAACACCGACAGAGTGTGTGCTAAGGAAATGGTGCTTTTCCCCGGACAGACCTGTCCCGAGCATCTGCACCCATCAGTCGATGGTGTTCCCGGCAAGGAGGAGACATTCCGCTGCCGCAGCGGTGAGGTTTATCTGTATGTAAGCGGCGAGGAAACGAAAAACAGAGCGGTTAATCCGCCGGAGGGAAAATACACGGTATTTCATGAAATACACCTCCTCCCCGGAGAACAGTACACCATTTACCCCGATACCAAGCACTGGTTCAAGGCAGGAGACAAGGGCGCGGTTATAAGCGAGTTCAGCACTCATTCAAGCGACGAAACCGATATTTTTACAGATGAAAGGATTGTGAGATAATGTTAGTTACATTGGAAGAAATATTAAAGGACGCAGAAGAAAAAAAATATGCCGTAGGTCATTTCAATCACCTTAACCTTGAGATTGCCCGCGGAATAATCGAAGCGGCACAGGAGGAAAAATCCCCCGTCATTCTCGGAGTTGCAGAGGTTCATCTTCCGTCAATTCCGCTTGATTATGCAGCAATGATAATGAATAAAATTGCACGCGAAGCCTCCGTTCCCGTGTGTCTGCATTTTGACCACGGCGTTACATACTCCGCAATAATGCAGGCTTTAAGATACGGTTTTTCCTCCGTAATGTATGACGGTTCATCGCTTCCGTTTGACGAAAACGCATACAACACACGCGAAATAAGCCGCGTTGCGCATGCACTCGGTGCAAGCGTGGAAGCGGAGCTGGGGCATGTCGGCATGGGCGACGAAAACGACAGTGAGGATTATGAAAAGCTTTACACCAGTCCCGATGACGTAAACAAATTTATTCATGCGGCAGACATTGATGCACTCGCCGTCGCAATCGGAACGGCGCACGGAGCATACAAGGCTAAACCGCGCCTTGACATAGACAGGCTTGACAAGCTTTATTCAGTGAGCGAAAAGCCCCTCGTACTGCACGGCGGCAGCGGATTGTCGGACGAAGATTTCCGAAACACGGTAAACCACGGAATAAGAAAAATAAATATATGCACCGAGCTGTGCAATGCTGCGCTTGACACATACGGAAAATACTGCAATGACAAAGACTGCTTTGAAAATGCGGTAATCGCCGCCAAGGACGCGGTAAAAGATGCTGTAATAAAGAAAATGCGGCTTTTCGGCAGCAGCGGAAAAGCATAAAACCGATTTTTTTTAAAAAAATTTAATATAATGCTTGACACAGCGGTATAATAATGATAATATTATAATATATATACAAAAGGTAGAGGCGCATTTTTCATAAGTAATCCGCCCCAAGGCTTGCGGAAGCCGATGACAGCGAATAAAAGGGGAAAATGCCGAAGTATGTATTTTTCCGCAGAAATATATGCTGGTCATACTGTTAACAGCCGTATGACTGTCATCATGATATGATGGAGTGCTATCGTTTTAATGTTTGCTTATTGTGTTTGCATATATTAGAGCAGTAGTCCTTCTACTGCTTTTCTTTTGTATATGACATTTACGAAAGGGATGATTTATTCATGAAAGAAAATTACAATGTAGGTATCATAGGAGCAACAGGCATGGTAGGTCAGAGATTTATTATGCTTCTGCATAATCATCCGTGGTACACGATAAAGGTGCTTGCCGCTTCACCCAGAAGCGCCGGCAAGTCATATAAGGATGCGGTAGGTAAAAAATGGGCAATGGACGAGGATATTCCTGCAAGCGTAGCGGATATGACCGTTATGAATGCAACGGAGGACGTTGAAAAAATTGCGGAGCAGGTTGATTTTGTTTTCTGCGCCGTAGATATGAAAAAAGACGAGATAAAGGCGCTTGAAGAAAGATACGCAAAGTGCGAATGCCCCGTTGTTTCAAATAACTCGGCTCACCGCCATACTCCCGATGTACCGATGATTATTCCCGAAATCAACCCCGAGCATATAGATATTATACCGTCACAGAGAAAAAGACTCGGCACAAAGCGCGGATTTATTGCAGTTAAGTCAAACTGCTCACTTCAGTCATATCTGCCGGCAATGGCGGTAATCAACATGAAGTACCCGATTGACCATGCGCTTGTTACAACATATCAGGCAATCTCGGGCGCAGGCAAAACCTTTGAAACATGGCCCGAAATGGTTGACAACCTCATTCCGTATATAGGAGGCGAGGAAATGAAGTCTGAGGTTGAGCCGAATAAAATTCTCGGAAAAATAGAAAACGGCGAGATTGTTCCGTCAACGGAATTGCAGATTGAATGTCAGACCTACAGAGTGCCTGTTTCAAACGGACATACCGCAGCCATATTCTTCTCATTCAAGGACGGGGTAAAGAAGCCGTCGGTCGAGGAAATAGAAAAAATGTGGGCAGATTATGCGGGAGTTCCCCAGCAGCTTGAGCTTCCCCATGCTCCGAAGCAGTTTATACACGTTTATACGGAAAAGGATTCTCCCGACCAGCCGCAGATTAAAACCGCACGTGAAATTGACGGCGGTATGGCAATATCCTGCGGACGTCTGAGAGAATCGGTGCAGTATGATTATAAAATGGTTTCAATGAGCCATAACACCTTAAGAGGTGCGGCAGGCGGTGCGGTACTGCTTGCGGAGCTTCTGACGGCAAAGGGTTACATGGATTGATTTTTTTCAGAAAGGACTTGATTTTATGGCAAAGACATTACCGTTTACAGGTTCGGGCGTTGCCCTTGTCACTCCGTTTGACGGCTATAAGACAAATTATGATGAGCTTGGCAGACTTATCGAAATGCACATAGAAAATCACACCGATGCAATTATTATATGCGGAACCACCGGCGAGGCTTCAACCATGCCCGATGCCGAGCATCTTGCAGCTATAGAATACACGGTTAAGAAAGCGGCAGGCAGAATACCCGTAATCGCAGGTACGGGTTCAAATGAGACCGCACATGCGGTTGAACTGTCGAAAAAGGCGGAGGAGCTCGGCGCCGACGCTCTGCTGCAGGTTACACCGTACTACAACAAAGCAAGCCAAAAGGGACTTATTGCACATTTTTCGGCAGTTGCCGAGGCTGTGAATATTCCTATTATACTTTATAATGTTCCGTCAAGAACAGGTGTGAATATTCCCATTCCCGTACTTAAGGAGCTTGCAAAGCTGCCGAACATAGTAGGCATAAAAGAGGCAAGCGGCAATATAAGCTACACTGTTAAGGTTGCGGCAGAGGTGCCGGAGCTGTACATTTACTCGGGCAATGATGATATGATTGTTCCGGTAATGTCATTGGGCGGCAAGGGTGTTATAAGCGTTCTGGCAAATGTTGCACCGCAGCAGACACATGATATATGTCAATTATATTTTGACGGAAACGTAAAGAAATCACTTGACTTGCAGCTTAAATATCTCGACCTGATAAATTCGCTGTTCATCGAGGTTAATCCTATTCCGGTAAAGACAGCGCTTAATCTTATGGGATATAAGGCAGGAAATCTGAGACTTCCGCTTATCGAAATGGAGCATAAGCATCTGGAAACACTGATAGAAAGCATGAAGGCTGTAAATCTTTTATAATAGAACAAATCAAACGCATCTACGCTGTAGATGCGTTTGATTTATATTTAATATAATCTTCTTTTTTATTTTTTTCTCTTGACAAATTCAGACAATTGGGTTAATATAATAGCTATTTGAAAGACTTAATACATAGGGAGCATCAGTAAAAATGGCTGCAATACTTTTAATTATAATCTACATAGCATTTATAGGTCTCGGAATACCCGATTCTATTTTCGGTACGGCATGGCCCGTAATTTACCCCGAATTTAATCTGCCCGTGTCATGGGCAAGTATCGTCACAACCATTGTATCATGCGGTACGATAGTATCAAGTCTGACGAGCGCAAAAATTATAAACCGTTTCGGAACGGGACGGGTATCCGCCGTAAGTACGTTAATGACCGCTATCGGCATGATAGGCTATTCGTTTTCCGGCAGCATATGGTGGTTTTGTCTGTTTGCCGTACCCCTCGGACTCGGTGCCGGTGCCATCGATTCCGCATTGAATAATTATGTCGCACTGCATTACAGCTCATCACATATGAGCTTTCTGCACTGCTTTTACGGAGTCGGAGTATCATTCAGTCCGTATATGCTTTCATTCTTTCTGCGTGACGGCAACTGGCGCGGCGGCTACCAAACCGCTTTTGCCGTTCAGATGGTTATTACCGCCGTATTGGTATTTACTCTCCCGTTGTGGCATAAGGTGAAATTCAAAACGGAAAATACCGCCGATGACGAGCCGAAAGCAAGAACGCTGCCGCTTAAGGAGCTTATAAAGCTGCCCGGAGTAAAGCCCACATGGCTTATGTTTATCACGTCCTGCGGCATTGAGTGTACATGCGGCACATGGGGCAGCACATTTCTTGTAAACGCGCGCGGCATGGCAGCAGAAAAAGCGGCGCTGATGCTGACATTCTACTATCTCGGCATGACCTCGGGACGTTTTCTTTCCGGCATACTTGCAAAGCACCTTACAAGCCGCCAAATTATCCGCATCGGCATGGCGGCGATACTTACGGCGCTTGTAATTCTTATTCTTCCTCTGCCTGCGGCAGTATCGGGAATAGGCTTGTTTATGGTAGGTTTCGGCAACGGTCCGGTATTCCCCAATCTGACGCATCTTACACCGATAAATTTCGGCAGAGATGTTTCGCAATCCGTAATGGGAACACAGTTTGCCGCGGCATATATCGGTAGTATGCTTCTTCCCGTCATATTCGGAGCATTGGCAGGAAAAATAAGCGTCGGATTGTTCCCGTACTATAATTCCGTGCTGTTTATCGTTATGGCATTTGCAATGCTTTGCCTGTTTCGGTCAGTTAAACAGTCCGAATAGTTTGTGCATATTCTACAAAAATTACAAATAAAATAGTAGAAATCTTAGAAGTATTAAAATAGGCATTGTTTTTTTATGAAAAATCCTATAAAATAAGAATATAATTGTTACAAGGGGGGGAATTTATATGGATACGGTTCAGAGTTATAAATGTCCGTGCTGCGGTGCGCCGCTGACATTCAGCGGTGAAAAACAGACCTTGCACTGCGGCTCATGTGGCAATGATTTTTCGGCTGAAACCATGCAGCAGCTTACGGATGCGGAAAATCAATCACACGGAGCGTCAAAGTACGATTGGCAGCACTACGAGCCGCGCAGCTACGGCAATAATGACGGAATTAAGCTTTCCGGCTACACCTGCCCATCATGCGGTGCGGAAATAACCGGTGACGATGCTCTCGGCGCAACGGTATGTCCTTACTGCGGCAACGCAAACATAATAAAAGGGCAGTTTGAGGACAGTCTGCGTCCCGACTACATAATTCCGTTTAAGCTTGACAAAAAAGCAGCGGTAAACAGATTTGAAGACGATTTCAAAAATGCGCCTTTCCTGCCCGATGCTTTTAAAAGCAGAAAAAAGATAGAGGAAATGACAGGCGTATATGTGCCGTTCTGGATGTTTGACTGCGACTGCAACGCAAATATATGCTATAATGCGGAAATTCTCCACCACTGGAGCGACTCTGACTACGACTACACGCAGACCGACCATTTCCGTCTTTTAAGGAGCGGCAGCATCGGCTTTGCGAATATACCTGTTGACGGTTCAACAAAGGCGGATAATGACTATATGGAAGCTGTTGAGCCGTATGACTGCAACGATGCGGTTGAGTTTAACCCGGCATACCTTTCGGGCTATCTTGCAGATAAATATGACGTAGCGGCGGAGGATTGTCTTGACCGCGCAAACGAGCGTGTAAAAAAGTCCACGGAAGCTGCATTTGCCGAAACCGCAGACGCTTATACGGGTGTCACGACGGAAAGCTCAAACATAAGCTTTTCCGACGGCAAAATCAGATATTCGCTCATGCCTGTTTGGATGCTTAATATTAAATATATGGGCAATAACTATAAATTTGCGGTAAACGGTCAGACCGGCAAGGTAGTCGGTGACTATCCTGTTGATACGAAAAAGAAGTGGGCATATTTTGCAAAGGTTGCGGCAGTATCATATGCAATAGCGGCAGTGCTTGCATGGCTGTTTTTGAGCTGAGCGGAGGTGAGTCGGTTATGAAAAAAAGAGTTTCGGTTTTATTAATACTTATTATATGCATATTTTCCGCACTGCCGGTTTCGGCGGCATTTACAAATCCGTCGGTTACGGATTTGGCAGGGCTGCTCACACCCGAGGAAGCGGCAGACGTTGAAGCAAAGCTTGATGCTTTGCGTGAAGAGTATGATTTTGATGTTGCCATATATACCGAGGAGGTAATGTCGGGCGACAGCGCAATGGAGACGGCGGACGATATATTTGACTACGGCGGCTACGGCGGCGGCGAGGACGCTGACGGAATAATGCTTTACCTTTCGGCAGAGCCGCGCAAATACTGGCTTACAACGCACGGCGTCGGTATTACCGTGTTCAATAACAACGGTCTTTCATATCTTAAGGACGAGATAGTTCCGTTTCTTCAGGAGGACGATTACTACAATGCATTCTTAATATATGTTGACAGAGCGGAATTGCTTTTGCAGATGGCGGTGGACGGCGAGCCTTACAATGAAAGCCACATGAGCCTGATTTACATTATCTGCGTAGTTGCGGCTGCATTGCTGCTTCCGCTGTTGGCTGCATATATTGCAATGTCGTTCAAGCTTTCGCTCATGCATACCGCGGTAAAACAGGACGATGCGAAAAATTACATGAAGCCCGGAAGTATGAGTGTTGATGTTTCGCGCGATATTTTCCTGTACAGTACGGTCATAAAAACGCCGCGTCCGAAATCAACCGATTCGGACACCCACACATCATCATCGGGTGAGACGCACGGCGGCAGCGGCGGCAGCTATTGATAAAGGAGAATTTATTATGAAAAGATTTGCAGCATTACTGACAGCAGCATCGCTGTTTACGGGATTTTCCGCATTTGCGGCAGACAAAATATTCGATTATACGGATGACGGAGTGATTACCGCATATTACGGTGAGAGTGACGCTGTAATTCCCTCGTCAATCGACGGCACACCGATAAAGGAAATAGGCGAAAAGGCATTTTTTGATATAGAAATATCCACTGTAAATATGTATGACGGTGTGCAGAAAATCGGCACAAGCGCATTTGAGGGCAGTAATATAAGCTATGCAAATCTTGCACCGACAGTCCGTGAAATAGGTGACAGGGCATTTGCAAACTGTGATTCCCTTGAATGTATCGAGCTGCACAGTGATGATGTACAGTTCGGGAAGGACGCACTTTCGGGAACGCATCTGATACAGATTACCATTCCATGTATGTCCGATTACGACAAAATAGCGGAAAGCGCTCTGGCAGCAAAGGGTGATGATAACTTTATTGTCATGGATAAGCACACTGCGCTTTCAATAACACCTCAGCCGGGTGGCGGACTTTTATTCAGCTGTGCAGACTGCGACTATAAAGAAAATGCGGATGCGCAGACAATAGGCTTGCCGTTTAATGACGTCAAAGCCGAGGATTGGTACTATCCTTATATTGCAACCGTGTATTCCGGTATCGGTATTTTAAAAGGAAAGAGCGAAACGGAGTTTGATCCCGAGGCAGGGCTGACCTGTGCCGAGGCGGCAAAGATTGCCGCATGCATACATGCGCTTCAGACAAATCCTATGGAGGAATTCACCCCAACGAGCGATAACTGGTACGATGTTTATGTTGATTACTGCCGCACAAACGGTATTATTGAGGACTATATAGACTTTGAATGGGATAAAAATGCCACACGCGCACAGATGTCCTATCTGTTTTCGCGATGTGATGCTATACCGCACTACGTGAACGATATACCCCTCACAGACATTCCAGATGTTCACGACACAACACCATTTGCCTATGAAATTCTTGATCTTTACAATAAAGGAATTGCCGTGGGAAGTGATGAAAAGTACACTTTCCACCCCGATTCGGAGATAACCCGGGGCGAGGCGGCTGCATTGATAACAAGGATTGCATTTACTGAAATGAGAAAAGAACTTCCGAAAGGATAAAATTTAAAGACAGAAAGGAATTTATATTATGGGATTAATTAAAGCCGGCGCAGGAGCGCTGGGCGGCGTTATGGCCGATCAATGGAAAGAATTTTTTTTCTGCGAAAGTCTTGATGCTGATACTCTTGTAGCCAAAGGAGAAAAAAGAACGAGCCGCAGAAGCTCTAACAAGCACGGTGAGGATAATATTATTTCAAACGGCTCTGTTGTTGCGGTAAATGAAGGGCAGAGCATGATTATTGTAGAATCGGGCAAAATTGTGGAATTTTGCGCGGAGCCGGGCGAATTTGTGTATGATACCTCGACCGAGCCGAGTATATTCTGCGGAAGTCTCGGCGAGAGCATTAAGAAAACATTTGCGGAAATAGGAAAGCGCTTCACTTTCGGCGGCGATACGGGCAGAGATCAGCGTGTTTATTACTTTAACACCAAGGAAATCACGGGCAACAAATTCGGTACCCCATCCCCTGTTCCGTTCCGTGTAACGATAGATGAATCAATGAATTACAAGCTGTCGGTTGATTTGAGATGCAGCGGAGTATATTCGTATAAAATATCCGATCCGATTTTGTTCTATACAAATGTAAGCGGAAACGTAGATTATACATACGACCGTTCAGAGCTTGACGACATGCTGAAAAGTGAGCTTATAGATGCGCTGAGACCTGCTCTTGCGCAGATTTCGGCAATGAAAATTATGTATTCGGAAATCCCGGCGCATACCAAGGAAGTAACAAAGGCGCTGAGTGAGGAGCTTACGGCGGAATGGAAAGAAAAGCGCGGCATAGACCTTTTCTCGGTCAGCATTAATGCGGTGTCAATCCCCGATGACCAGAGGAAGAAGATTACCGAATGGGAAGAAAACGTAATGACAACAAATCCGAATATGGCGGCAGCACGCGTTGTCGGAAGTCAGAGCGATGCAATGAGAACGGCAGCGGCAAATCCAAACGGTGCAATGGGCGGCTTTTTCGGAATGGGCATGGCGCAGAATATGGGCGGTGCAAATGCCGCAAATCTGTTTTCCATGGGGCAGCAGCAAGCACAGCAGGCTCCACAGCAGCCGCAGCAGGTATCCGCACCGGACAGCTGGACATGTGCATGTGGTACGGCAAATACAGGCAAATTCTGCATAGAGTGCGGCAAGCCGAAGCCCGAACAGACGGGCGGCTGGACATGTGCATGCGGCGCGGTGAATACGGGCAAATTCTGTACGGAATGCGGTAAACCAAAGCCTGCGGCAGCGGTTTATAAGTGCGACAAATGCGGCTGGGTTCCCGATGATCCGTCAAATCCGCCGAAATTCTGTCCGCAGTGCGGCGATGCGTTCGATGATAATGACAGACAATAAAAAAAATCAATACGGAGGACAGCACCATGTACATGGCCGCAGTCCTCTGTTTTTTGCATCTGCCAAGGATATTTCTATGCTGGATTTCAGGTAAATACAATGCTCCATATGGTAGCAGTCACCCGTTTTTGTTCTGTAAACAATAAGCTTTTCCGCCGGCATATCATCATCGGGGAAAGCCGTATCCGCCGTTTCGGGACTTACGGTGCTGACCGCACTTTCGGTATTCACCTCGTCAGCCGTGGGTTCGGGGAGCTTTTCACGAGTCATTGTTTCAATTTTTGCGGAACGTTCACCGTCAAACACCCCCAGGCTGTATGCCGTTACCGCAACAAATGCCGCGGCAAGTATTGCAAGCATTATAATCGGGACAATTTTTTTATTATCTTTCATGATGTAATACACTCCTCTGTGTTTTCCTCACTTTCAAAAACCAGTTTCATTGCAATAACCATTTCCTCTATAAAATTAATCTGTTCTGTCGGCAGCCCGTCAAGTTCCTGTGCTATCCCCTGCAAAATCAACGGCTCCGACACATTTATGCTGTCTTTTAAAAGATAATCCGCCGATACCTCCAAAGCATTTGCTATTTCCACAAATTTCACTATACTGGGGCGCTTGCTTCCGCGTTCTATTTCCCGCAGAAAACTGACGGATATTTCGATTTTTTCCGCAAAGGCTTCGGCAGTTATATGCTTTGCTCGTCTTGTCTGCTTAATTCTTTTGCCGAGTTTGTTTGTATTCAGCATGACTGCCTCCCTCCTTTGCAATTTCTATAATTATTATATACAAAAATTACCTATTCAAAAATAAGCAGAGAGAGTTTTAAAACGCTGTGAGCATTAAAAACACAAATATTTTATCTTTTCCGACATTGTAAAGGGCTGTGTGCGGTAAAAGACTGCAAAAGCATGTCGATTTGATATGAAAAATTACATTTTCGGGAAAATAAATCTTGACAAACACTCGGAAATATGCTAAAATTAGTTATTGTAAGTGTATTGTATATTTTAACGCACAAAATGCTGACGTAGCTCAGTAGGCAGAGCACTTCATTGGTAATGAAGAGGTCGGCGGTTCGACTCCGCTCGTTAGCTCCATTAAAAAACACCGCATAATGCTTGAATTTATTGCATTTATGCGGTGTTTTTGTTTTATCGGAAATAAAATATTATGCGCATAAATCGGCATAAATATTACCGCTTTTACAATTATAAGTTGTCAAGAGGTTGTCAGAAACGATTGGACATATACTCATTTAATTTACTTACAGATTGTTCTGTCATTTCATTGGCAAACTCTGTGTAAATATTCATAGTCGTTTCAAATTTTGCATGTCCCAAAAGATGCTGCATAGTTTTCGGATCTATTCCGGCGCAATATAGCAGTTTGGCATAAGCATGCCGCAACTGGTGTTGCTTGAAGTTATGACCTATACCACGGCAATACTTATCCCATCTTCTCCGAACCATTGTTAATGAATATGGTTCGGTTTTTCCAAATATAAAATCACCTGGTTGCAAACCATGACAGATATTTTTTAAAGGTTGCTCTACCAAAGATAAAATCGGAACATCACGAATGCCGTTTTCTGTCTTTGGCTGTTCTTTTAAATGCGGACGATTATTTATAAATTCTGTAGCATATTTAACATGTATTTTTTTTGCTTCAAAATCAATATCACTTTTTCTTAGAGCATTGAGTTCTCCCCGCCGTAACCCTGTACATAATTCCATCATTGCCCACATTCCAAATTCTACCGTCTCTGCATTAGAGCTTACTGCGCTTATCACAACATCATCGGGTGATGTTACTTTTTTATGTTTAACCGTTCTCGGGATTTTTATAGCAGCAGTAAAATTAACAAGCCGTAAATCCTCTTGTACAATTGCATAGTTAACCGTCATGCTAAATACCACACGAACTTTAGCAATTGTTCCATAAGCATATTGTTTGGCTGCCATGTCATCAACTACTCGTTGTAGCATTGACGGTGTTATTTCTTCTATAGGCATATCATAAAATGGCTCAAGGTGCTTCAATGAACACACATAACTTTGATATCCATTATAACTCGTGCTCCCCTCCTTTTCTTCCAGCATCCTTGTTGCGAGACTTAGAAAATTATGTTTCTCATACTCTTTTGCTTCTTTGTATTCCAATAGCTGTCGATTGATGTCACGCTCTGCCATGCGCTCTGTACTTGCACTACTATAAAAATATTTTGTAGTGCTGTCATTTAATGTTACTTTGCGGCAATATCTGCCGTCTTTTCTTTTTTTCATAAAAAATGCACTCCTTTTCTCGAACATATTTTTGTGTTTGACAAAATAGAGTGTATATGATACAATATATTTGCGTAATATGGTGTATCTTATACACTCTATTTCCTCCGGCTGTTGGCGCAGTCGGGGGATTCTTATTGTTAAATTAAGCTGCGGTATTTGTATAGTCAATAACCGTTACAGTCAAAGAACTTGAAATCATCTTTACACTGTCGAGAATTTGCTCGATTTTTCCGGCAACTTCATCTGTGAAATACGCTTCACCGCACTGTGAACACTTCTCACACGGAATATTCTCAATGACAACAATAAAGTTATCCATTTTTTCCATAAATTCAGTGGTTGATTTCTCTAAATTACCTCTGCAAAAATGACATCTCATTAATCATTCACTCTCCTTGTTTTAAAATCCTTTTCCCATTCGTCAAGGCTGGGATAATATGCGGTTACCGCATAAATAATACCGCCGTCATATCCCGAAACGGTATGTAAAGGTTTATTAGCAACATTTACACCCGACACCAGACAACTGGGGGTTCTGTAATCCTCCGGATAGTATTCTATAATATCACCCGAAAAAATACATCTTTTAAAATCCGTTCGTGTTATATGCCGCTCTCTTAATCTTTTCATGGCATGTATAGACCATCTTATTCTATCTTCATTACACGCATTTCTTAAATCGTTTATAGTATATGGAAAATCGTTAATTGTTATCAATCCTTTCTTTGTGTGAGGATTTTATTTAATTCAGCAACTGAATCAACTGCTCCTCGTTAATAATTTCTATATCACTACCCTTTTCTTTATATTCTATTGCTTTTTTCATTTTCCCCGTCATTGCTATGGAATTTGTAACAAGATAATCTGTTTTCATAGTTACTGAATCCCCACACAGTCCGCCGACATTTTTTATTCTTTGATAAGCTTCTGCACGAGTCATTGTTTCTAAATATCCTGTTATTACTATAGTTTTATTAAATAATGCATGGTTCTCATCGAATTCATCTGTTGTGGCTTGAATGTCTTTTGATTGTAAATACTTACTTTTTTTAGCTTGCGGTTTTCTCAATTTCCTTGACATATACAAATCATCATAATCAGCACATGGTAACTCTATTAATTTCTGATAACATTTCCATGTGGTATAACAATCATCCAAAGAACGATGTGCATTTTCTACATCAATATTCAAATATTTTGCTATAGAACCAAGTTTATAGTTTTCTATATCACATATACGCTCCTTTGCAAGACGCATGGTATCACTATAATAATTACCGATGCTTTTATTCGTCAATTCATATATTTTATTATTCAATCGGTCTATATCAAATATTATATTATGACCGACAATAATATCATCACCTATAAAAGACAGTATTTCATTAATATGTTCCGAAAAAGGTCTCGCTTCGGATAACATATCGTTTGTAATTCCGGTTAATTCTGATATGTAATAAGGAATTTGGTTTTCAGTACTTATAAGAAAGCTTAATGTGTCAACCACTTGATTATTTTTAACTTTTATAGCTGCAAATTCTAAAATGTCATTTTTATATCCTATTCCCGTTGTTTCAATATCTAACACAACATATGTATTTAATGGCTCTTCTATTGACTCTCCCCGTAATTGTGTTATTGGCACCCTTTCTTCATGGGGAATATCTATATTTAATATTACAGAGCGTTTCATCAACGACAAATTCCGTCTGACTTTGCTGTCGTCAACAGCACCATTTTCATCAAATACAGCATAATCTCCCTCAAAAATCAAACCTTTTTCAATATTACGTTTATATTTGCACAATCTGGCATCTGATTTATTAGGATTGGTACATGCCAATGCATTACTACATTCTTTCCATCGACTGCAAAACGAATATGTATCACCTGCATTTTTAATATATATTTCATCATATAACAAAACCCAAAATTCAGCATAATAATTAATTATTTCCATATCCATAATATTTATCATTATAGGGAAAGTATCACTTTGGGCAGAACTTCTGTCAAAGTACAGCCAAAGTTCTTCCAGTAAAGGGACTACACTTTCCGGTAAGCAAACGTAATCAGAACCTTTAATTTTACGAAAGTGGCATATTTTATATGAAGCAAAATATACACTGTTTTTGCTTTGGTTTTCTTGAAATCTCAGTAATTCAGTATCTCTTTCATTTTTATCTAACAACTTCTTAAATAATTCATAAAAAGTACAGTCCGCAGTCATAATCAATTCTCTTTTCTTTAGTTTTTTTAATGGTATAACATAATAACAGTCTTTTTATGTTAATATATATTTATATTATATTACGGATTGCAGTGCTTATGTAAAGCTTTACATAAAATGTGTATTGGAAAGTAA
>CAJKHT010000011.1 GCA_905199755.1 uncultured Eubacteriales bacterium
ATCTGTCATTATCTCTTTTACAGATGCCGCCAAGCCCGCAATTCCCTGAATATTTGACGGTATGATAATTTTTGTGGCTTTTCCGTCTGCCGCTTTTTCAAAGCTTTCAAGCGACTTTATTGCAATATATGCATCGGACGGCTTTGCTTCGTTTATGCGCTTTATTCCTTCCGCAACGGCAGTCTGCACCTTTAAAATAGCCTCTGCACTTCCCTCTGCTTCTCTGATTGCCGATTCCTTTTTAGCCTCCGCTCTCAAAATCGCACTTTCCTTTTCACCCTCGGCAGTAAGAATGGCGCTCTTTTTCTCACCCTCTGCGCGCAGTATGCTTTCGCGGCGTTCACGCTCGGCTTTCATCTGACGCTCCATTGCATTTTGTATTTCTTCGGGCGGCATAATATTTTTAAGCTCCACTCTGTTTATCTTAATCCCCCACGGGTCGGTTGCCTCATCAAGAATAGCACGCATCTGCGTATTTACCGTATCACGCGAGGTAAGCGTTTCGTCAAGCTCCAAATCACCTATTATGTTTCTGAGCGTTGTTGCCGTAAGATTTTCTATAGCCATCATAGGTCGCTCGACACCGTAGGTATATAATTTCGGATCGGTAATCTGATAATATACCACCGTGTCAATCTGCATAGTTACATTATCCTTTGTTATAACGGGCTGCGGCGGAAAATCAACCACATGCTCCTTTAAGCTTATTTTGCTTGCAATTCTGTCTATGAACGGAATTTTTACATGCAGTCCCACACCCCATGTACTGTTGTATCCGCCCAGACGCTCAATAATATACGCATGAGCCTGCGGAACTATCTTGATATTCGATATAAGCATAATCAAAATAATTAAAATCAGTATCAGTAATATAATCATATCGCTATTCCTTTCCGCGCATTTTGCGCTGTAAAAACCGGCAGTTAAACAAATGCTTCTTCATTTATGACAGCCTCGTCCGTGCTGCCGCTTTTTCTGACTATAAGCTTAACTCCCTCAACTCTTTCAACAATTGCCGTACTTCCCTGTTTGATTTCGGTATCATCGGCGCTGCGCACCGACCAGACCATTCCGTTGATTTTCCCCTGACCATCTGCCGTGAGATTATTCACATCACGCGTTATAACCACTTCTTTGCCAATCAGACCTTCAACATTGGTCTTGAGACCGCGCGGTTTAAAAATACGTTTTGCCGCAGGACGCAAAGCAATAAGAGATACCGCGGATATTACAACAAATACCACAGCCTGACATACCGTATTATCTGTTATAAGACTCGCTATCAGCGCACCTATACTGCCGAAAGCAAACCATATACAAATAAGCTGATACGTGACGGCTTCAACAACCATAAACGCAATGATAAGTACCAGCCATACCACAGACATAGAATCCCTCCTTAATATAACACAACGGAAGCAGAATTTATACCTTACTGCTTCCATTGTAACACATAACGTCCCGTAAATCAACGCTTTTATAAAATTTTCCCGCAAATCACTTTATCGGATATATTTACCGACAATTTCGGACATCTGCGGCAGCTTTTTCTCAATATCCGCCACCAGCTTGAACTGAGTGCGGCATCTGTCAAGATTATGGTTTTCACGATGTATCTTAAAATATGTATCACCGTTTAAATAATCGGCAAGAAAACGTGTTCCGCATTCATATGTCATTATAAGTGCCGATAACGGTAAAAGCTCAATTTCCGTCTGCGTAAGGCAATCTGCGGTTTCCGACAAAAATCCCTTTGCAAACTGTTCAAATTTCTCAAGGTCAAACCAAATTTTATCCAAATCCTGCTCGTCCTCGCTTCCGCTTGATGCTCCGAAACGCAAAGCATCACCAAAATCAAACAATACCGAGCCGGGCATAACCGTATCAAGATCAATAACGCAAAGTCCCTCATCGGTATCTTTATCAAACAATACGTTATTAAGCTTTGTATCATTATGAGTAACTCTCAGTAAAACACTGCCGTCAGCCATTTTATCGGTTATTGCCGATGCATATTTTGCGTATTTTTTTGCAAATTCTATTTCCTTTCCGGCAAGCTTTACACGTTTTTCCGCATCATTCTCTATTGCCTGTTCCAGCTGGCTGACACGCACCGGGGTATTATGGAAGTCGGTTATTGTCTCATGCAGCTTGTCCGCCGGAAAATCATCGAGCATCGACTGGAACTTTCCGAACGCTTTTCCTGCGTGATAAAGCTGCACCGGGTTCTCCACCAAGTCATAGCTTACGGAATCTTCAATAAATTTGTACATTCTGTAATAGTTTTCGTCATCTGCTTTATATATACATTTTCCGTCTCTCGTCATAACAACGTTCAGCGTTTCGCGCTGAGGATCACCGCCGCATGCACGGATTTTTTCTGCCAGATGACGTGTAACGTTTAAAATATTCTCCATTACCGCCTCGGGATTTTTAAAAACATTGGTATTCAGTCTCTGCAATATGTAACGCGGTGTATATTCACATATATATGTATCGTTTATATGTCCGTTGCCGTATGGCTCTATCTCAACCTCAACGTCAAATTCGGCACATATCGCTTTAAGATTTAATTCTTCTGATTTCATGACCGCAGTCCTTTCAATTTTTATTTACTGTTTTTATGCCATTAAATTCCCATAAGTCATATAATATCGCGATAATCAAAAAATGTATTTACACATAATGACCTTTTTTTTGCACATTTGTAACAAAAAAAACAGCCTGTCCGAACAACAGGCTGTTTAAAATTCATTTATCTTGCTGCTTTAGCTGTTTCAACCAGCTTTGCGAATGCCGCAGGGTCTGCGATAGCTACTTCGCTGAGCATTTTTCTGTTCATTTCGATACCGGCTTTCTTCAAACCGTTCATGAATGTTGAATAGTTCATTCCGTTCATCTTGGCAGCTGCACTGATTCTTGCAATCCAAAGACGTCTGAAATCTCTCTTCTTTCTCTTTCTTCCGACATATGCATTCTGCATCGAACGCATAACTGCCTGACTTGCCACTCTGTACTGTCTGCTCTGAGCGCCGTAAAAGCCTTTAGCAAGCTTCAATATCTTTTTATGTTTCTTTCTGGTATTTAAAGCACCTTTAACTCTTGCCATTGTTAACTACCTCTCTTTCGAATTATTTGTAAGGAATAAGCTTTTTGATTACTGCTGCATTAGCTTTTGAACAATAAGCCTGTTTTCTCAAATGTCTTTTTCTCTTTGTGGTCTTTTTGTTCAGAATGTGTCTTCTGAAAGCCTTGTTCATCTTAACCTTACCGTTTTTCGTAAGATTGAATCTCTTGGCAGCGCCTCTGTGTGTTTTTATCTTGGTCTTAGCCATAACGTCCACTCCTTCCGATATATAAAACTATTATGATAAGGGTGCGAGAAACATTATCATGTTTCTGCCCTCAAGCTTAGCAGGTCTTTCCACAGTACCGGCTTCTTTCGCCTGTTCAGCAAATCTGTCCAACAGAGTATAACCAATTTCCGAATGACTTACTTCTCTGCCGCGGAAACGTACTATAACCTTTACCTTATCACCGTTTTTCAAAAACTTGATTGCATGTCTGCATTTTGTATTGAAATCGTTGGTGTCTATTGAAGGTGAAAGCTGAACCTCTTTTATATTTACTACTTTCTGGTTCTTGCGGTTTTCCTTTTCACGCTTTGCAAGCTCAAACTTGTACTTGCCGTAATCCATAATCTTGCACACGGGCGGTTTAGCCTGCGGCGCAATCTTTACAAGATCAAGTCCCTTTTCGTTTGCCAGCGCCTGAGCGGATCTCGCATCCATAACCCCCAACTGTCCTCCGTCGCTTGAAACAACGCGGATTTCGCTGTCGCGGATTTGCTCGTTAATTTGCAGGTCATTCTTACTAATGGTTAATCCCTCCTCTTAATATGCCTTCAGGCATCAAACTCACTTTACAGTCCGATTTACACATGAAAAAAACGGATGAACAGCTTCACCCGCAATACAGCACAGAAATATTCTGCAAATGTATTTACCGCAAAGCACTTTCGCCGTACGGTGAGAACGGATTGGTTCTGCTTGTTTTTCTCACTTCTAATATTATACCAGTAATACGGGCATATGTCAAGAGTTTTTTTTGATTTTTTTATATTATTTTTTTGCCGCAAAAACACAGGCTTCGGGCAGCTTTTTATTTAATAATTCATGCTTTGCCCTGCATTTTTCACAGCTGCCGTGAAGCTTGCATTTTCTTTTGCACGGACATTCTGCCTGAAGATTGCGGTTATTGCTCATCTGCTCTCCTCTGCTCCCTGCATAATTATCTTTTTCGCATGCTCTGCCTGTTCCTTTGTTGCGTCGGGCGTATCCGTAAGCGGATAGCTTATGCCGAGTTCTTCGTATTTCGGGATTGCCAAAGAATGATACGGCAGCGTTTCGACACGCTTTACATTTGACAGTGTACCGATAAATTGTCCGAGTTTTTTCAGGTAATCATCATTAAGCGTTATTCCCGGAACAACCACATGTCTTATCCATACAGGAATTTTACGCTCGTCAAGATATTTTGCAAACGCAAGAATGTTTTTATTGGACTGTCCCGTTAGCCTGCGGTGCTGTTCATCATCAATGTGCTTTATATCAAGCATCACCAAATCCGTAGAAGCTATCAGCCTGTCGGTTTCAGCCGTATTATCCGGATTAAACATAATACCCGAGGTATCGAGGCAGGTGTTTATTCCTTTCTTCTTTGCTTTTTCAAAAAGCTCCGTAACAAACGGCAGCTGCATCATCGGCTCGCCGCCGCTTACTGTAATTCCTCCCTCTTTTCCCCAGTAGCTTTTATATTTTTCGGCGCGTTTTAAAACCTCATCGGCGCTGTATGTCTCACTGCCTCTTTTCCACGTATCCGGATTATGGCAGTACTGACAGCGCATAACACATCCGCTGACGAAAACGACAAACCTTACCCCCGGCCCGTCCACCGAACCGAACGATTCAAACGAATGAATATAACCCGTCATATACTTTCCTCCCTGTTATGCGTATTGTGTAAATGAGGGAATACCGCATATGCGGCACTCCCTCATTAGTATATATTAAATTTCCAAAAACTTACATAGATTTGTGGCATGTACGTGAAATTACGTCCAGCTGCTGCTCTCTTGTAAGGTCTATAAACTTAACGGCATAACCCGAAACACGGATTGTGAAGTTTGCATATTCCTCTTTTTCGGGATGCTCCATAGCATCGATAAGCTTTTCTGTTCCGAATACGTTTACATTGAGGTGGTGTGCACCCTGGTTGAAGTAACCGTCAAGAACATGAACAAGATTATCTGTACGCTCGCCGTCATCATGACCGAGTGCATCGGGGCTGATTGTCTGCGTATTTGAAATACCGTCAAGTGCCCATTCATACGGAAGCTTTGCAACCGAGTTAAGTGATGCAAGGAGACCGTTCTGTTCTGCGCCGTAGCTCGGGTTTGCTCCCGGTGACAGCGGCTCACCGGCTTTTCTGCCGTCAGGCATTGCGCCCGTAGCCTTACCGTAAACTACGTTTGATGTTATTGTCAGAATTGATGTTGTAGCCTCCGAATCACGGTAGGTATGACGCTTCTTAATCATATCAAGGAATGTCTTTAACAGCCATACTGCGATTTCGTCCGCACGGTCATCATCATTACCGTAACGCGGGAAGTCTCCCTCTGTCTCGTAATCAACGGCAATACCCGTTTCGTCACGTATAACCTTTACCTTTGCATACTTAATAGCGCTTAATGAGTCAACAACGTGCGAGAAGCCTGCAATACCTGTTGCAAATGTTCTGCGGACATCTGTATCTATAAGAGCCATTTCTTCTGCTTCATAGTAGTACTTATCATGCATGAACTGGATAAGATTCAGTGTATTTACATAAAGTCCTGCCAGCCAATCCATCATAGCTGTGTACTTTTCAATAACTTCATCATATTCAAGATATTCTGCCGTAATGGGCTTGTATGCCGGGCCTACCTGCTCACGTGTCTTTAAGTCAACACCGCCGTTTATAGCGTAAAGCAAGCACTTTGCAAGGTTAGCTCTTGCACCGAAGAACTGCATTTCTTTACCTGTCTGTGTAGCCGATACACAGCAGCAGATTGAATAGTCATCACCCCATACAGGCTTCATTACATCGTCATTCTCGTACTGAATCGAGCTTGTTGAAATTGAAATATACGAAGCATACTTCTTGAAGTTTTCGGGAAGTGCTGCCGAGTAGAGAACCGTAAGGTTCGGCTCGGGTGACGGTCCCATGTTCTCAAGCGTATGCAGTAAACGGTAGTCGTTCTTTGTAACCATTGAACGTCCGTCCACACCTATACCCGCAACCTCCAGAGTAGCCCATACCGGGTCACCCGAGAACAGCTGATTGTATGACGGAATTCTTGCGAACTTAACCATACGCAGCTTCATAACGAGGTGGTCTATAAGCTCCTGTGCCTCTGCTTCTGTAATCTTTCCCGCTTCGAGGTCTCTTTCAATATAAATATCAAGGAATGTTGATATACGTCCGATACTCATTGCGGCACCGTTCTGTGTCTTAATTGCACCGAGGTAACCGAAATACAGCCACTGAACAGCCTCTTTTGCATTTGAAGCCGGTGCGGAAATATCGAATCCGTATGATGCTGCCATCGTCTTTAAGCCCTTTAATGCATTTATCTGCATTGTAATCTCTTCACGCTGTCTTATAACCTCATCGGTCATAACACCGTCGCCGCAGTTTGCGAAATCCTTTTTCTTTTCTTCAATAAGGAAATCGATACCGTAAAGAGCAACACGGCGGTAGTCTCCCACGATTCTTCCTCTGCCGTAGGTGTCGGGCAGACCTGTAATAATCTTATTGTGTCTTGCTTTCTTCATTTCAGGCGTGTATGCATCGAAAACACCCTGGTTATGAGTACGGCTGTATTCCGTAAATATCTTATGAAGCTCGGGGTCGGGGGTATAGCCGTAGGTCTCGCATGCCTGCTCTGCCATCTTTATACCGCCGAACGGCATAAATGCTCTCTTAAGCGGCTTATCTGTCTGCAAGCCGACAACTGCCTCCATATCCTTTGTATCTTCGCCTATATATCCGGGTGCATGTGACGTAATTGTAGATACAATCTTTGTATCCATGTCAAGTACTCCGCCCTTTGCACGTTCTTCCTTCTGAAGTGCCTGAAGCTTGTCCCAAAGCTTCTTTGTATTTTCTGTAGGCTCTGCCAGAAATTCCTTATCACCGTCATACGGCTTATAGTTCTTCTGGATAAAGTCTCTTACATTAATTTCTTCTTTCCAAATACGGCCGTCAAAGCCGTTCCACTGATCAAAATTAATCATTCGTTTTTCCTCTCTTTCCTTTGCTATAGCTACATTGTAGCATACATCGGCGAATATGAAAATATCAGATTTGGAATACTGCTATTCCAAATCGGACAGTCCGTGAGATTTTCTGAGCTTTTGTATCACTTGTTTAACGTGACTCATAAAATGCTTTTCCTGACGGCTCATCTTGTATCCGTTCTTATAAATCAGAACATCCTTATATCTGTTATGCTCCACATTGCACTTTTTCTCGACCAGCGGCATTGTATTTAAAATATTTGCCGGTGTCGGTGATGTCCACATATAAGTTGTATGAATATTTCTTAAAAGTTCGAACTGACTTTCTCTTTCAAAAACAGCGATTTCCTTTTTTTCCTTATTTTGCCGCATAATTTCGCGTGCTTTCGCCGCCGGTATGGACGGTATTGTAAGATAACCGTGAGTTATTTCTATATATTCGTCCAAATCCGAATATTCTATCTGCTTTTCCATCGCAAGAGGATTTTGCACAGACATAATAAGCTGATATTCAAATTCCCACAGCTGCTCCGATGCCAGATCATGTTCTTCGAGAAACTGCAGAAAATATTTTTCGTAAATCGTCTGATAACGTATGATTGCAATGTTGTTATCATTATTAACAACGCTGTTTATGGCAACAAGCGAATTGGTTTCATGGTAGCTTATGTCAATGCTTTTGCTGTCCGATAACTCCGTCACAAATTCTATAAAAGCCTGTGCAACATAGCATGCCATAGGCACGGAAACATCAAATTTATGAGTGTCGGAATCACGGTGCTTATACATGTTCTCGACTTCATCTATCTGCGACACAATATTCCTTGCATAAACCAGAAATTCCGCTCCGTCCTTTGTGGGCACGACACCTTTCGGTGTTCTGTTGAATATGGTTATTCCTATATTTTCCTCCAGTTCTCTGATAGCTTTGCTCAAATGCGGCTGATTCATATACAGATTTTCCGCCGCCTTTGAAATCAATCCCGTTTTTTCAACCTCAAGCGCATATTTTAAATGTTCTACCTTCATAATCTTATCCTCGTTCTTTTAAAATCCGCCCTGTTACTTCTTTTTTGCCGGCAGACTTCTGCATGTTGTCATAATTATTTCCGCCGTCACGTCCGCATTGTCAATATCATCAATCATATACATAGGCTTTGCGCCGTCATACGGTATTTCCTCCGTCATATTATATTTTGCGTTATCGGCAGTCATTTTAACCAAAAGTCTGTTATCATAAATACCGCCGAATAAAATGTCATTATAATACAGCAGATATTCTCCCATCATTGCACGGCATCTGATGTTGCCGGGCGCACCGAGCCGCTCCAGAACATAATCCCTGTATTCTTTTGTTGAAGCCATACCGCATACCCCCTTGCCGCACAATCCGATATATACCTAATTATATTATAGCGCTTTTGACTTTTTCTGTCAACAAATACGGTTAAAAATCGGCTTATTGCGACAAAAAATCCCTGCGCTGCGGCATGAATACTTACATTAAGCACATATAAACCGCTTCATGTTTAAAATTTGACTTTTTCGTCAATTTAATATACAATATAGATAAATATACCAAATCAAGGAGAGGAACAATGAAAAAGTTAATTTTGTCAATTTCATTTCTGCTCGTATCGGTGCTGCTTTCCGGTGCGGTATACGCAGATGACGGGAATGAACTGCATTTCACCCCCGACAGCAGCGGAAAGTACATCTACTGCAACAATCATGAATTTATACGGCGCAGCGACCTTGCCGATAATTCCAATGAAAGTGCGCATTTTATTATGAATAACGAAAACCTTACACCGGATAATTATGCACTTTTTGCCTCACATGTAAACCACACCGAAAAAAGAAGTGCCGACGGAACACGCATTATCGAGCCGGGATTCGATATAGAGCTTGATGTTCTCTTCCGCGCCGAAGAGGACACCGTTATAACGCTTTCCTCGCTGGGATTTGAAGTGCCTGCACACAAGCAATACTGGTATCAGGGAAATTCCTATACCTACGAGGAGGCATGGGGCTGCTTTAATGCATGGGCAAGCTATCTGAAGCTGCCCATACATCAGATTGACTCAGGCACTCTGTACAATCCGATTGACTTTCAGCCGCAGGAAATAACTCTTAAGGCAGGCGAAGAAATATGGCTTTCCGAGTATATACCGAATTACAGAGAAGTCCCATTCTTCCGCCCCGTAAATCTGCTTGCGGACTTCACAATACAATCGGGCATGTGCGATGTCAACATTGCGGCGCTCAAATCCACGGGAACTCCCGGCGACAGAACAAACTTCTTTAAAAATGCCGCCCACGGCTTTTACGACCGTGACAGGCAATACAAGGGTATTGCGGATTCGCTCAACAAGGTCAGCACCGAGCTTTCGTACACCATTGACGACTGGACATGGAGTGATACGCAGCTGCCCGTAAAGGTTTTCAACAACACGCACCCTGACGGCTTTGAAACACAGAAATGGTATACGCATCTGAATCCGCGTGCCGATGAATGGTCATATGCGATATGCGCGCAGTCGGATATGCTTTCCTTTAAATATTACGATCCCGTAAAAAAATATTTTTACGGCTCATATACCAAAGATAGCGCAGATGATTTCTGGTATTTTGACACCGAGCATAATGATGCGTCATCATACCCGGGGCTGTCTTTCGGAACACGTGAAAAATATATACCCAACGCTTTAATGACCGGTTCCACCTCAAGGGAATATGCCTGCAATCTCGGCAACTACGGTGTAATACTGAGCTACAAAATAAACGTCACCAACAACGGCAGCATGATTCGCTACTTTAATTACAGACTTAACACAGGCTCAAACAATGTCGTAATTCTTCGCGATGCAAACGGCAGACCTATTACCCCCTATGCGGTATGCAAGGGTGCAAATGCATCAAGAGTGCTGGACAACATGGCATGCGTTGAGCTGCCGGCACAGCAGACCACATCATTTATAGTGCAGGTAATTCTTACCACCAACTATGCCGGCGGTATGGAAAATTCAATGACAATAACCGATACTCCGCAGATGGTTGAGGTTTATACATCAGGCAGACAGGAAATAACAAAGGATTACGGCTACACGGGACGCGAATTTTACCAATGGAGCAACGGCAGACTGTACCTTTCACAAGACCATGATACCTGGGTGGAGCAGCCGCTTTCAGATGATGTCAAAGAAATTTTTAACGGCAACTGGAATGAATATGAGATTAAATATACAGGCAGCGGATACATGGTAAAGGCAGGACTTTATGACGGCATACCGTATTACGGGGTAAGAGATTTCTTTAAGAGCATATATTTTCTTGATGAAAGCTTTGAACTCGAAAAAAAGGTCGATTTTCAGAACTATCCGACCGCAATCACTGCCGCAAACGGACTTTTCTATGTTAAGGCGGGAACACCGTATTATTCCGCCGATAAAGAAAAATGGGATATGGGCAACAGTAAAATGCCCTGCTGGAATTACGGTAAATTTTCGGCAAGAGTCAACAGCGGAGAAATATATCTGAGTACTGACGGAAAGGATTTTGCACGGGTAAATTATACCGGGTTCAAGCCGTCCTATATTGACGCTCTCGGCGATATTTACTACTATGCCGACAGAAATACGCTTTATGTTTCGAGGGACGGCATATACTGGAGCAGTATTATTGTGGAAAATGCCGTTTCATCAATATACAAGACGAATGATGAGATAGTAATAAACAAATCGGAGCATTTCCCGATACCTTATATGCCCCAAAGGGACGTCATAATGTATAACGGGGAATATCTGTCCTGCACCGCCGCACCGGTTTACGAAAACGGAACTCTCCTGCTGCCTTTAAGAGCAGTATGCGAAGCATTGGGTGCCGAGGTTTCATGGGACAGCGGTGTTACATCAATTACGCTTGACGGCAGCTGTGCGGAGCTTACGGCAGACTCCTCTTCGGTAAATCTGAACGGAAACAGCATTTCTATGGACAGTGCCGCCGTAATAAGAGACGGAGCAATGATGCTGCCCTCCTCTTTCGCAAAAAGCTTCCTCGGCTGCGGCATTGAATACGGAAACGGAATTGTGAAGATAGATAAAGCCAATTAACCTTACTCACTTTTTGCACATCAATATTTTTACACAATCGGTCAATTTTCTTATATTGACAGTAAATTCAAACCACTGTATAATATTGTTATAAAGTGCAAAAGGAGGCATTGGTTAAATGAAAAATCATAATCCCGAAAGAATAATATCGGATATTGCGTCAACACTGAAGCCCGAATATAGATATGACGGCAAAGAAGCTTTTGCTTTATGGCAGGAACGTTCGCGTTCAAAGCTCTCTGAGCTTCTTGGATTGAATTATATGCTCAAATGCGAACCGTTATTTGAAATTGAATACACCAAAGACTGCGGTGAATACACAAAAATGCGTTTCACCTTTCAGAGCGAACCCGGATATTATGTGCCGGGATACATACTGATGCCAAAAAACGTATCAGCGCCAATTCCTGCAACAATATGCATACAAGGTCATTCAAAAGGAATGCAGATTTCAATAGGTGAAGCAAAATATGATGGTGACCTCGATGTACTGAAACAGCTTGATGAAGATTTCGGACTTCAGGCAGTAAAAAGAGGCAGCTGTGCAATTGTTCTTGAGCAGCGCTATATGGGCGAATGCGGCGGTGATGAAGAGGGTCCGGGATGCTGCTCCGGCGGTCGCGAGGGTACCGCCTCCGCTGTTAAAGCATTGCTCGTCGGCCGCTGTGCCATAGGCGAACGGGTATGGGATATATCACGGCTGATTGATGCCGTAAATGATAACTTTAAGCAGATAGACACCGATAACCTGACTTGCATAGGCACCTCCGGCGGCGGAACAGCCACATTTTATGCCGCATGCATAGATGAACGCATCAAATATGCACTGCCCGCATGTTCGGTATGCACATATTCGGAATCAATCATAAATATATACCATTGCCCCTGCAATTATATTCCGTCCATAGCGCGTTATTTTGATATGGGAGATCTCGGAGGACTGATAGCTCCGCGCGGACTGGTCATTTTTGCCGGCGAGACAGATCCCATATTCCCCATACAAGGCGTGCGGAAAACAGCGGATATAATAAAATCGCTTTACCGTGCGGCAGGCGCCGAAAACAAATTCAGACTTGCGGTTGATGACTGCGGTCATTGCTTTTCCCCGAGTGTTGCATACAAAGCACTTGATGAAATCCAAAAAAACGACAGGTAATTATCTGTCGTTTTTTTACTGCGGCAACAGGCTCATTTCCTTACTTTTTGAAAAATACATTTTTTCCGTAATAACGGACCTGCCGTTATTCATATATGTATATTAACCAATCGGAAAGGAGATGTCAGCATTGAAAAACACGGAAAACACTAATTCTGCATGCAAAAGTATTTTCAAAGACGGCGAAAACACCGTAACAAAATCCCGTTTCACCAAAATGTGGATTGATATGATAAACCTTACGGAAAAAAGCAAATCCGGGAAATCATAAGGTATGAAAGCCGCAATTTACTGCCGTTTATCCGAGGAGGACAAAAACAAACAGCTCGCAACCGATGACTCCGCCAGTATACAAAATCAGAAAGCACTGCTCCTGCAATATGCCGACGAGCACGGCTGGGATATATACAGTATATATATTGATGACGATTACACGGGAGCAGACAGAAAAAGACCGGAATTTAACCGTCTGCTGAAAGATGCCGAAAGCAGAAAGTTTGATATTATCCTCTGCAAAACCCAATCAAGATTTACACGTGAGCTTGAACTGGTCGAAAAATACATACACGGTCTTTTCCCCGTATGGGGAATTCGTTTT
Source organism: uncultured Eubacteriales bacterium (assembly GCA_905199755.1). GTDB lineage: Bacteria > Bacillota > Clostridia > UBA1381 > UBA1381 > UBA4716. The sequence continues at coordinate 13,207 of CAJKHT010000011.1, forward strand.
ATAAGCATAGTCGACAATGCCGATACCGCAAATAAGGGTAATAAAAAATCAAGGCAGATAAACGGACTGGTCAATGAATGGTATCTTGAGGACATGTCGGATAATATCAAAAGCGTCCTGACAAACAGACGTCAGAACGGATTTCACATAGGAGCATTTGCGCTTTACGGGTATAAAAAGGATCCCGAAAAAAAGGGGCATCTTATTATCGACGAAGAAGCGGCGGCAGTTGTGCGTGAGGTTTTTGCCCTGTTCACACGCGGATACGGCAAAACGGCAATTGCACGTATTTTAAACGACCGCGGAATACCGAATCCTACGGAATACAAGCGTCTTTGCGGTTTACGCTGCGGACAATCCTCAAAAAGCAGCGGTACACTTTGGAAATACAGTGCAATAGCCGATATGCTCGCAAATGAGATGTATATAGGCAATATGGTACAGGGCAGATACGGAAGCATATCATACAAAACAAAGCAGAACAGACCTCGCCCAAAGGAGGACTGGTATATAGTTGAAAACACGCATGAACCGATTATCGACCGTGATTTATGGGACAGAGTACAAACGCTGCTTTCGGAGCGTTCAAAACCTTTTATCTCCGGCACTATCGGACTTTTTTCCAAAAAAGCATTTTGCGCCGGCTGCGGCTATGCCATGCGTTCATCCAAAAGCCGTGGCAAACACTATCTGCAATGTCCGACACGGCATATTGCAAAATCCGCCTGTGACGGCTCTTTCATTTCCGTTCAGACTCTTGAAAGTATCGTTATTCACGAACTCAACCGCTTATGCGGCATATATCTGGATACAGATGTTCTGGCACAAAGTATTGATTTTTCGGGCAATTTAAAAATCCAAAAAGAAAAACTGCTCTCCCGGCTTAACTTATACGATAAAAAGCTAAGTGAATATTCAAAAGCAATGCGTGATATTTATATGGATAAGGTCAGAGGAATAATCGGTGAAAGCGATTTTACGGACATGTCAAAAAGCTTTGCTGCCGAGAAACAGCAATTGGAATGTACCGTTTCGAATTTAAAAAATCAGCTGTCGGATTTGGAGGAGGAAATTTCCGACGGCAAAAGTTCAGAATTTCCGATTGAAAAGTACACAAAGCTTGACTGCCTGAACCGTGAGATTGTCGAATTCCTGATTGATTCCATAGTTGTTCATAAACGAATACCCGGCACAAGAATTGTCCCGATAGATATACACTGGAAATTTTAAAATGTTGCTCTTACAGCAGTGCAGCAGAGCAGAAAGCAAGAGCGACATATGACAATATTCTTCGTCTTTCCGACGATCCCGATGTCAATGACGTGATAAAATTCCTGCGCCAGCGCGAGATAACGCATTTCCAGCGTTTCGGTGAAGCACTTAACAAATTGCAGTCTAAATTGCAGCATAAGACTGTCACGGGGAAAGGCATGAAAGAGTGTAAATAATATACATCAAAGCCATTAAAATAAGCTGCCGCGGCTGCGGCAGCTTATTTCTGCTTTTATACATTCACTGTTTCCCGTTTCGGCTGCTTGGGAACAAAGGCATTAAATTCTTCTTCTCTTTTTATATTCTCAAAAGCAACCGCCATCATCAGCTTAATTCTGTTAAGCTGATTTACCTCGCTCGCCCCCGGATCATAATCCACCGCGACTATATTTGCCTGCGGATACTGACGGCGCAGTTCTTTAATCATACCCTTGCCCGTAACATGATTCGGCAGACACGCAAACGGCTGAACACATACAATATTGGGTACACCGCTGTTTATAAGCTCAATCATCTCACCGGTCAGGAACCAGCCCTCACCCGTACAATGCCCCAGCTGCAAAACATTTTTTGCACCCTCTGCAATCTCCGCAATATGTCCCGGTGCGCGGTATGCAAATTTCGGATTTGCCTTCATAAGCTTTTCCGCATGCTTTCTGTAGCTCTCAATCCCGGCAATCGCAAGATTGCACAGACGTGCCGTAGATGCTTTCATACCGAGATTATCGCGCTTGAAGTTATTGTTATACAGACAATAGAGCATAAAGTCTGCCAGCCCGGGCATTACCGCCTCGCCGCCCTCCGATTCGATAACATCCACAATATTGTTATTTGCATCGGGATGGAATTTAACGAGAATTTCGCCCACAACTCCCACTCTCGGTTTTTTAATACCGTCATTGATGGGGATTGCATCAAAATCCGCAATTATCTCTTCAATTACTTTTTTCAGCTTAAGTCTGCCTCTGTTATTATTGAGCAAATCATTGTAAAGCCTTTTAAGCCATTTATTATAAACCTTGTCGGTCTGACCTTTATTCACTTCATAAGGACGTACACGCATTGTGACTGCCATGAGCAAATCTCCCCATGTGCATGCCTTAAGCAGACCGCTGACCATTTTAGGGGTTATTTTAAAGCCCGGATTTCCCTCCAGTCCCGATATATTAAGAGATATTACCGGGACCTGCGGATAACCTGCCTCCTTAAGTGCTTTTCTTATGAAAGCTATGTAATTCGTAGCACGGCAGCCTCCGCCGGTCTGCGAAATCATCACAGATGTATTGTTGGGGTCACATTTACCGCTTACAAATGCATTTATAAGCTGCCCCGTAACCATGATTGACGGATAGCATGCGTCATTGTTAACGCTCTTAAGTCCTGCCTCGACATCTTCTGCCGTGGCATGTTCAAGCACCAATGCATTATAGCCGCATGAACGCATTACCGCCTCAAACATGCCGAAATGCGTGGGAGACATCTGCGGAAAAATAACAGTATGCTCTTTGCGCTCTTTATTTGTAAATTTTACGCGGTTTAATGTGTAATCCTCTATTTTATGCGGCATAAATCCGTTATCGGAACGTTCTCTGACCGCCGCTTTTAATGAACGCGCACGTATCCTTGCAGTTCCGAGATTGGATACCTCATCTATTTTAAGCGTGGTATATATTCTTTCATGCGACTGCAAAATTTCCTGAACCTGATCTGTCGTTACAGCATCAAGTCCGCAGCCGAAAGAGTTAAGCTGTATCAATTCAAGACGATTGTTCTTTATCACCTCTGCCGCAGCTTCGTAAAGTCTCGTATGATATGCCCACTGATCCACTACGCGTATATCACGCTGAAGATGTCCCAGATGCGCAATGCTGTCCTCCGTAAGTACGGCAAATCCCAAGGAATTTATCATGTCGGGAATACCGTGATTGATTTCCGGGTCGATATGATACGGTCTTCCGGCAAGTACTATGCCATAGCCGTTATGTTCATCTATCCACTTAAGTGTTTCTTCGCCCTTTTTACGTATATCGTCTTTGTACCGTTTCAGCTCCGCAAAGCCTTTTTCTGCCGCTTGTGCTATTTCATCGCGTGAAATACCGAAATCCTTAAATGCTTTATACATCTGACGTATAAATGACGGTTTATCCGCAAGATTTACAAACGGATAAATAAATCTTATTCCGGGCGCACGCACCGCATCCATATTGTTATAAATAACCTCGGGATATGAAGTTACCATCGGGCAGTTAAAATGATTTCCTGCCTGTGAATACTCTATCTGCTCATACGGAATACAGGGATAAAATATCGTTGTAATTCCCTTATCGAGCAGATCCTGTATATGTCCGTGTACAAGCTTTGCCGGATAACATGCACTTTCTGACGGAATTGAATCCATACCCTTTTCGTACATTTCATGCGTGCTTCTGCCGGAAATTCTTACCGCAAATCCCAGTTCCGTAAAAAATGCCGCCCACAAAGGATAGTTTTCATACATATTCAGCACACGCGGCAAGCCTATTGTGCCGTATTTTGCATCGTCTGTCTTTAAAACCTTATATGAAAATGCCCTTTTATATTTGTAGTCAAAAAGATTAGGCATATTCTTGTCCGACTTTTCCACACCTGCACCGCGCTCGCATCTGTTTCCCGATACAAAGCTGCCGCCGTCTCCGAATGTTGTTATTGTCAGCTGACAATGATTGCCGCACTTTTGACAGCGCGTAAGTGAGGTTTTAAATTCAAACGAATCCAATTCATCGCGTGATAATATACTGCATGTCTCACCGTTCCAGCGTTCCTTAGCTATAATCGCACTGCCGAAAGCACCCATAAGACCTGCTATATCGGGCCGTACAACATTTTTCCCGGTAAGCTGTTCAAAGCAGCGCAGAATTGCATTATTATTGAAAGTTCCGCCCTGAACCACTATATTCTCACCCATAAGATCGGGATTTCTGAGCTTTATAACCTTATAAAGTGCATTTCTTACAACCGAATATGACAGTCCCGCACTTATATCTCCGACGGTTGCTCCCTCTTTCTGCGCCTGCTTTACACGCGAATTCATGAATACAGTACATCTTGTACCCAAATCGACCGGATTTTGTGACTTAAGAGCTTCCTCCGCAAAGGTCACGGAATCCATGCCGAGAGACTCGGCAAAGGTCTGTATAAATGAACCGCAGCCGGAAGAACATGCTTCATTCAGCATGATTGAGTCTATCACACCGTTTTTGATTTTCATGCACTTCATATCCTGACCGCCGATGTCAATTATAAAGTCCACTCCGGGCGAAAAGTGATTTGCTGCCTTATAATGCGCAATTGTTTCTATTTCACCCTCATTTATACGAAATGCCTGTTTTAACAAAAGCTCTCCGTAGCCTGTTGTACATGCGTTCGCAATGTAAGCACTCTCAGGGAGCTTTGCATACAAATCCTTTAGTATTTCCACACCGCGCGAAATCGGACTGCCCTCGTTTTTTCCGTAATATGTATATATTATTTCATCGTCCGAATTTATCAGTACAGCCTTGATCGTTGTTGAACCGATGTCAAGTCCCAGGAATACCGCTCCGTTTGCCTTGCTGATGTCGCCGCGTTTTGCCTTATGCTTTTCATGCCGTGCAAAAAATTCCGATTTATCGTTTTCATCTTTAAACAACGGCGGCATTCTCGTAATTTCGGCATCTGTTCCTTTTGAATTTTTGAGCTTTTCTATCAGCGAATGTATGTCCGTTTCGCTTTTTTCCTGCTCATACATAAGCGCCGCACCTAGAGCAACAAAAAGCTGTGCATTTTCGGGAGTTTTAAACGACAGCGCTTTTTCCTTTAATGTCTCCTCAAAGCGATATCTTAACTGCGGAAGAAAATGCAAAGGCCCGCCCAAAAACACTATATTTCCCTTTATCGGACGTCCCTGGGCAAGTCCCGAAATGGTCTGTGTTACCACCGCCTGCAGTATTGATGCGGCAATATCCTCCTTTGCAGCGCCCTCGTTGAGAAGCGGCTGAACATCGGATTTTGCAAAAACGCCGCATCTGGCTGCAATCGGATAAATTATCTTATGTTTTTCGGCAAGCGAATTAAGACCATCCGCGTCGGTTTTCAAAAGAATTGCCATTTGATCGATAAACGATCCCGTTCCGCCTGCACACGTACCGTTCATACGCTGCTCCAGCCCGTCCGTCAGATATAATATTTTAGCATCCTCACCACCCAGTTCAATCACAACGTCCGTTGCCGGCATAAATTTTTGTATTGCGGTCTTATTGGCTATGACCTCCTGAACAAACGGAAGTCCCAGCATCTTTGACAAAAGCAATCCGCCGGAGCCCGTTATCACAACTGTAAAAATCTCATTTCCGAGCACCTCGGAAACCTCATTAAACAATTCGCTCACTGTACTTTTTATATCCGAAAAATGGCGGCGATATTCTGAAAACAGTGTTTTATTTTCATTATCCAAGACAACTACCTTAACGGTTGTTGAGCCGACATCTATCCCCATATGCAGTCTGCTCATATTTACTAATCATTCCTTTCACTGTGTTTAAACACAGCATCAATATCCAAATTTTATCCACCTATATATAAAAGCCTATGCTATAATAATCTTATTATATTATAGCGTTTTTATGCAAATTAGTCAAGAGGTAAAAAATTTTATGTCTGTATTAAACCTATACATATGGTTAAAACCGCTATATTTATGCACGCAAAAAGAGACTGTAAACCAATACAGTCTCTTTTATTGCAAACTCGCCCAAAATCGAATTTTATGCTTAATTATTTAGCATAATTTACATACAGATTGTAAATTATTGTAGCAGCCTGTGCTCTTGTGCAGCCTGCGGTCGGCTCAAATGTAGTATCTGATGTACCGCTGATTATGCCTGCTCTCTGGAGCTCATCTATTGCTGCCGCAGCATAGTCTGCAATCAGATTTGCATCTGCAAAAGTCTTAGCATCCTTAACTGCCGTAAGCTTTGTACCCATTACCTTAGCTGCTCTTGAAATTATAACAGCCATTTCCTGTCTGGAAATAAGATTGTTAGGTGCAAAAGTCTTGTCACCGTAGCCGTTTACAATACCCAGCTGAGCGCATACCTCAACATAGTTGAAGTACCAAGCATCTTTAGGTACATCTGTGAATGACTGTGTTGCAAACTTAGATGAAGAATTTACAAGATTGTAAAGTGATGAAATCATCTTTGCAAATTCTGCTCTTGTTACACTTCCGTTCGGGTTAAATGTTGTTTCATCGTAACCTGTGACAACACCCTTCTTTGCCAGGAAGTTGATAGCTTCAGCTGCCCATGCAGCATCACCGAGATCCTGGAAGTTAACCGAAAATGCGTCCGGCTTTGCAGCTATGCCTGTGCCTGATGCACCGCCGCTCATGTTGCCGCCTGCAAGTGTACCGCCACTGCCTGTACCTGTGCTGCCACTGCCGCCGTTGCCGCCGTTGCCGCTGTTATCTGCTACTACAACTACCTCTAATGCAGTACTGCTTGCCAGAGCCTTACCGCTCTTCTTGTCCTTAAGCGTTGCAACAACTGATGTACGTCCTTCAGCAACACCTCTTACAATTCCCTCTGAACTTATAGATGCAATATTGGCATCCTTTGATTCATAAACAATCTCAGAGTCTCCGGGCTTTTCACTGAAAGTAGCGGTAACAGTGGCACTGCCGCCTATACCTAATCTTACTGAATCTCTATCCCACTTTACAAATGTATATTCACTCTTTGCAAGTTCAAATTCTGAAGTTTCCGTACCTGTTTTTACGGTATATTTGCCAATCGTCCAGCCAAGGCTGTCATCAGCCGGAATCTTAAATGTTTTTGACTTTTCACCGACTGCGAATGAATCCCAAAGTACCTTTACATTCTTGTCAGATGTAATTTCAAGTGAAGCTGCGCTTGTCGCATCATCTCTTGTAATTGTTATCTGTTCTCCGTAATTATACGCTGTTTCTTTATCTGCTTTTACTGCAAATGCAGGAGCCGCTGCTGTTACAACCATTGATGCCGACAACAACAACCCAAAAATCTTCTTTTTATTCAAGATATTTTCCTCCTTTTATCAAGCTTAAAACATTTTAAGCTCTGAAAATCAACCGTTGTTGTTATCTTTAGTTTTTACCTATTACTGTATTTGTATCAGCCTTATAAACAGTAACACTTACTTTTGCCGCATTCTGTGCATTAAGATTAACTGAATATTCACCCGAATTCAAAGCTGCTATACCTGAAACCTTAACCCAGCCTGCTGCTGTGCCGTCCTCTGTATAGAACTGTGCAACTATGTCAAATGCTTCACGTGTACCTGTATACTCCGCATCCGGCTTTACAGTAACCGTTGTACCATTTGCAGTATTAACTGCTGTAGCTGTAACTGTATATGCTGTCGGTTCGGGCTTTACAGTTGCCGTACCAATTGTAAACTCTTTTGATGTAACAGTTGTACCATTGTTATCAACCGAAAGAGTAACCTTTACATCACCCGCAGCTTCCGGTGTAATTTTTACACTTGTTGCGTCAATAACATCAACCTTTGCATTAACCGGTGTAACAGTTATCTTTCTGTCTGCAAGTGCTGCTGTGTCAATACCCTTAATGGTAGCTGTTGATTCTTTTCCTACATAAAGTGTATCAACATCAATAGTAGCAGCATCAAGTACATCTTTGCTTATAACCGGATATGCCTTTGCTGCCTCTGCCGGAACATCAATGTTATTATCTGCTGCACCGGGAGCGTAGCTAAGGAATGCTCCGGTATTGTTTTCAAATTCACCCTTTAATACTGTAAAGTTTATAGGAGTAGCTATAGCTGATGTCAATGCAAATGTTACATTAGCAACCACACCATCTTTAGTCATATCTGTTTCTGTCGTTCCGCCTGCTACTGACATTGAAAATGTTTTACTGGCGATATCAAAATTATACTGAGGATTTCCGCCTTCAATTTTGCAATCCATTGTAACAGTATCCTTATCTGTATTAATTGCATCAGAGTCAAACTGAACTTTCACAGTTGCAGAAGACAACTTGTTTACACCGCTCACAACATAACTAATTGTTATTGCGTCATCACTAACACTCTTTACATCTACCTTAAAACTTTCATTGGCAGCGCTCACCGGTGCGATAAAGCACATAGTCGCAAGCATTGATACTGCACTTACTATTGATATAATCTTATTTTTTAATTTCATTTTTGAAATCCCCTTTCAAAGCTTTTATTGTTATTACTTCTTTATCGGAAGTTCTTTAACGTCCGGATCATCGGCTTTATATCTTAAAATATAGTTAGCATCTCCGGCTGTTATTCTTCCATTCAAATCGACATCGGCATTTACCTCTTGCTGTTTGCTGAATGTTACGTCCGGATCATCAGCCTTTAATCTTAAAATTAAATTAGCATCACCCGCTGTTATTCTTCCGTTCAAGTCAACGTCACCATAGAGTGTCGCATCTGCCTCACCAACCTTAAATGTAGCTTCATAGAAACCCTTTTCCGTTACTCCGCCGGTTTTTGAAATTCTTACCGTATATGTATCACCATCTGCCATAGGCGTGGTCGTTTCACCGAGATACGGTAATACCTTTGCAAAAACAAAGTCACCATCAGCCTGTGCTTTCTGATCAAGATATACAATCTGGTCTTCAGTCGGCGCAGCCACAGTAGAATCGCCCTTAAATACCAACACGGTAACCTGTCCCTTTAACTCATTTTTTGCAGCATCGGACAGCGTTATCTCGATAGCGGTTTTGCCGGTATCTTCCTTAGCCGTAACATCGCCTGCGGCATTTACAGACAAAGCAGACACTGCGGTCAAAGCAGTCATAACAGCACATGCCGATAAAAATCGTTTAATGGACTTTTTCATTCTCATACCCCTTTTCTAAAATAAATTTTGTCTTTGTGCATATACATAGCACTCATACAAGTTACATTCATATAATACATTATAAACTATTCATACAAAAATTTCAATTCTTTTTTTCACATGTACATTATTTTGTGCAATATGTACTGAAAATTTATCGTTTTTTCGTCATTTTATGTAAATAGTTTTACATTTCACCCTCCTTTTCTTCAGCAGATTTTGTCTTAAAAGCTTTATATTGCCTGCTGACCGTTTTAACCTCAATTCCGGGATTGGCAAGACATATCAATTTCAGCAGTCTTTTCATATTCCCGTTATCGAATTTTTCTATAGGCATATAGCAGCTTTCGCCGTCCGAGGTTTCCGCATAAAACATATCCATGCCGCGTACCTGCTTTTTTTCGTAGCTGTCCCGCGAATGCTCAAATGCGCGCACTTCTTTTATAAAATCCTCATTCGAGCCGGCATTCCTTTTTATAAAGTTCTTTGTTCCTATTATTATTGATGTGATTTTGTTTATCGGAATGACCGTAATTCCCGTTTTTGCCGGAACAAACGAGCTTATCAGCTTTATTGCCCCTCCGGACTTATACGGCATAAAATGATTTGACCAGTTTTTCATATACAAATTCTCATTATCGGCTGCCAGATATGTGGCATAAACCGTATTAACCCGTATAATTACATACATAAGTCCGAGAATTGCGGCGATTATATATCCGACGCCGAACACAATGCGCTTATCGCTTTCCCCCGACAAGGTATACACCGCCATAAACACCGCAAACAGCACAAACAGCGCAACAACCGTGATTGCCGCCGCACTGCCGCGTCTGTACGAAGCTTTGGACTGAACCTTAACCCTGTAATCCATATCAAAAATCCCCCTTTAACAAAACAAGAGCCGCACCGCAAGCCGCAGACATATCTGTACATACAGAATATATCCCGTCTGCCGCCGGGCGCCGCTCATAATCATTTTAATATACTCTTCTTGCGCCTGCGTACTGACTTTCGTAATACGGCGTTTCAATAGACTGATAACGCACAACATCACCTGTCCGCGGTGCATGTATCATCATACCGTTTCCGACATAAATTCCGACATGGTGAACATCGCCATTCGACTCAAAGAATACCAAATCTCCCGGCTGCAAGTCACCCTTGCTTACGGGAACGCCCTCCTTGACCTGCGTCTGGGTAACACGCGAAATATTTATTCCGAGTGAGTTAAGAACATACTGCACAAGTCCCGAACAATCAAACCCATCCGGAGTCGTACCGCCCCATACGTAAGGCACTCCGAGATAGCCTGCCGCCGTATTTACAATTTTTCTTCCCAGCTCGCTCGATGCCGTCACAGATGTCGGTGTAAGCACGGGTTCACCCGTTGTATATTCACGCTTTATCTGATTTGCTGCAAGCTTTCTGTACGCATTTGTAGCTTTTACCTGCTTTTTTATAATTTTCTTCTTTGTAACAGTCTGCTTTTTACCCGAAGCATTCTTTTCCGTTACATCAACCAGTTCTTCATCATAGAGGTACAGAACTCCCAAATCCTCATCTTCGTAAACGAAATAATATTTATCGTCTCTGTCAAGAATTATCTCCTCTATAACAGGCGTTGTTTCATAAACGCTGCAATGCACGGAAGCCTGTGCTTTTTCAACCGCTGTTCCGCGTCTGAGTGCGGTAACGAATATATCATATTCGCCCGGCTCGACATTATCTATAACCGCTTCGTTCTTATCCTCTACGGTGCGGCTTGCCGTAAGCTCCCCGGATGCATTATAAACCTCTACCTTAAAATCATGATATGTGTCGGACTTCCACGATACCGCAAAATAGTCATCATCTGTTCCCTCGCTGTCACACGGTGTAAGAATCTCTATTCCGCTGTCAAACGCAGAGCCGTAACTCAAAAGCACTTCATCTGACGGCAGCATCGTACCGTCGGGTGATATTGATGTCAGCGTCAGACGATAATCATGACCGTTTGTAAAAAGTTCTGCCGGGAATGTTATCTCGAGTGCATCGGTTGTTATGTATTCATTCACCGCATAGTCATCGGTCTCAACATCAAAAATTTCAACATGATACTTTGATGCCGCCTGCATCGCCAGTTTTACCGAAACATCATCGCCGTCATTATAAACGCTGCCGACAACCGGCGCTTCAAGCACAGGTGTGGTTATTTCATCAACCTGCTTAACCTCCGGAATATCACGGTTAAGCGATACTGTATGTGGCTGCGAAAGCTCCGACGCACCTTTTCCGCCGACAAGACAAATTATAACTCTGTCTTTATCGTCTATGTATGCCTCTATGCCGACACTTTCTGGATATTTATTATCATTATCCAGAAAACGGCTGCCGTCATTCAGATATTCATTGTACATATTAAACACGGAGTAGCTTCTGTACAAGGACGCACTTTCGTCAATATCGTTTCCGTCAGCAAACTCACTAAGCAGAGCTTTTGATTTTTCACTAAGCTCATCATCTTTAATATATATCGGTCTGTGATTTTTTGAACGGTTTACATTAATTAAATCCAAAAGCTCATCGGCTTTTGCATTTGCCAGCTCCTCGGTATTATCCGAGCCTTTCATACACGGATTATACAGCACCGCATCAACTTTGCCGTCCGCATCCGTATAGACCGTCATATTTTCATCTTTTTCAAATTTTATTATTTTTGCAAAATCGTCGCCGCTCTTTATCTCTCCGACGCTGAAGCCGGAATTATTTGTATAAAAAGCACATATACGTCCGGCACGCACACCTATCATCACAAACTTTTCATAGTTTGCATTATAAACATACCATTCAAACCCGTATTCCGACACATCAACCCTGTTCGGCTCGCCCAGTTTCTCTATAACCGTATCAATATTTCCGCCGATTGTAATATCACAGTCACCGTTATTCAGAGTTGCTCTTTTCACAAAAAGATTATACACCATATCGGTAAGTATATTACAGCTTTCCTCTGTCAGCTTTTTATCCGGCTCCGAACCGATTTTGTCCGTTATAATTCCATGCTTCATCATAAAAGCATAGGCAATTCTGTTTTCATCGTTTATGTATACATTATCATAGCAGTTGTTGAGTATCAGTTCCGCTTCATCTGCCGAAATCGCGTAGCTGCTGTCATAGCTTATAACTGTTTTATACAAAACGGTCATCATATCCTGTTTTGTGATTGCCTCCACGGAAACACGCTGTGCATCATCCATATTGACATAACCCAGCATTACCGATTTAAGCATACTGTCACTGAGACTGTTTCCGTCAATGTCCGCAGGGATTTCCACATTGCTGCTGCAAAGCTTTTCATGAATTTCAACAGCCTTTGCAAGCGCTGTCTCGCCCGATACCGCGACACCTTCCGCATGAGCGGCTTTATTTGTCTGTCCCGCGCCTGCTGCCAGAAGTGCAACAACAATCATTGCACAAAGTCTTGATGCTAACTTTCTTCTGACCAAAATCCTCATTCCTTCCAAAATTCTTCTATTGCTCATATATTATAACAGATTATTTTTTAAATGTCTATAGGAAAATTGTTAACTTTTTGTTACCAATACCGTTTTTAAAAAAGAATATTGCTCAAATGTTGACATACGCGCAAATTTATTATAAAATAGTAGAGAATCAAAAAAGAATGGAGACTGAAAATGTTTGATAAACTTGAAGCTCTGGAAAAACGTTTTGAGCTTGTAAGCGAGAAAATAAGCGATCCGGAAATTATAAATGACCAGGAATCATGGCGAAAATACTGCAAGGAACACTCCGACCTCACTCCCATAGTGGCAAAGTACCGCGAGCTTAAGGCTGCAAAGCAGACACTGGCAGATGACAAAGAAATGCTTGAGGAAGGTCAGGACAAGGATTTTGAAGAAATGATTCGTCTGGAAATGAGCGAAGCAGAGGATAAAATAGAAAAATTCTCGGAGGAACTCAAAATACTGCTGCTCCCCAAGGATCCTAACGATGAAAAGAATGTAATTGTGGAAATCCGCGGCGGCACGGGCGGAGATGAGGCATCATTATTCGCCGCCGACCTAATGCGCATGTATTCGATGTACGCCGAAAGCAGACGCTGGAAAATTGATGTATTAAACTCAAACCCCACCGATATAGGTGGATACAAGGAAATAAGCTTTTCAATCGAAGGACAGGGCGCATATTCACGTCTAAAATTTGAAAGCGGTGTACACAGAGTGCAGCGCGTTCCCGAAACGGAATCTTCCGGCAGAATCCACACTTCGGCGGTAACCGTAGCGGTACTTCCCGAGGTGGAGGAGGTTGAGGTGGAAATCAATCAGAACGATTTGAGAATAGATGTCTTTCGTGCCGGCGGCCCCGGAGGTCAGTGCGTAAACACCACCGATTCGGCAGTACGTATAACACATATACCGACAGGAATTGTTGTCTCCTGTCAGGACGAAAAATCACAGTTTAAGAACAAAGATAAGGCAATGAAAATTCTGCGTTCGAGAATTTATGACGAAATGGAGGCACAGCGTCACAAGGAGATTGCGGACGCAAGAAAATCCCAGGTAGGCTCGGGTGACAGAAGCGAACGCATACGCACCTATAATTTTCCGCAGGGACGCGTCACCGACCACAGAATCAATCTTACCATTCACAAGCTCGACCAGGTTCTTGACGGCTCGGCGCTCGATGAAATAATCGATGCGCTTATAACGGCGGATCAGGCAAAAAAGCTTTCCGGTGAAAACGAATAAGAATCAAAAAAAAATGCTGCATACCGAGATTTCTCATCTTGCAGCATTTTTTATTTTTAAATGTATGCCGAAACAGCCTCCCAAATCCTTTCAAAAACCGTTTCTTCGTCCGCATCGGCATCGATAACCGCAATGTTTTCCGTGTCTTTCAGCTTATCAAATGCCTCAAAATACTTCTCACGCACCTTTGTGAGACGTTCTTCCTTTTCAAAAAGCTCTTTATGGAAACGATTTTTTTCAATACGCTCCAGCGCTTTTTTTACCGGCACGTCCAAAAATACGGTCACTGCCGGGCGCAGAATATCGGAATTTATTTTGTTTCCGTCAATTACCCAATCCATATCTACATCAACGCCATGATAAGCATATGACGAAAAATAATATCTGTCGGTAATCACCGTTATTCCCGAATTTATTTTCTGCATTATTCCGTCGGTCTCATTAAGCAGATGGTCTGTTCTGTCCGCTATAAACAGGCTTGCAATCACCTTGTTGTCGGCGGTCATTCTGCCGGTAAGGAGCTGTCTTATGAGCGCACCCACGGGAGCATCGGTCGGTTCTTTTGTTCCGCAGCATGCCACATTCATTTCAGTGAGCTTTTTAATAAGCCTGTTTATCTGCGTACTCTTTCCCGAGCCGTCTATTCCCTCAAAAGCGATAAATTTTCCCGCACAACGGTTGTCTGTTACAGTTTTGTTCATATAATTTAAACCTTTCCGCAAGCCTGCACATGATTTTTGCCATAACGCAGACATATTCATGAACCCGTGAGGAATCCATGAATATGCCGTTACTTGTTATGCTTTTTGTTTGATTACTTATTCCACGAATAGAACTTTCTTATCGAAGCACCTACTTTTTCAAGCTGATGCTCTGCTTTGTTGTTTCTGCATGCGATGAAGTGTGCTCTTCCGTTCTTGTTTTCCGCAATCCACTTTGATGCGAAAGTACCGTCCTGAATTTCTTCGAGAACTTTCTTCATTTCCTTCTTTGTTTCTTCCGTAATCAGACGCTTTCCTGTCTCATAATCACCGAACTCAGCTGTATCCGAGATTGAATATCTCATTCTTGAGAATCCGCCCTGATAGATAAGGTCTACAATAAGCTTCATTTCATGGATACATTCAAAGTATGCGTTTCTGGGATCGTAGCCTGCTTCAACCAATGTTTCAAAGCCTGCCTGCATCAAAGCTGTAACACCGCCGCACAGAACTGCCTGCTCACCGAACAAGTCTGTTTCGGTTTCGCACTGGAATGTTGTTTCAAGAATTGCAGCTCTTGCGCCGCCGATACCTGCGCCGTATGCAAGTGCCATGTCAAGTGCCTTACCCGTAGCGTCCTGCTCAACAGCTACCAGACACGGAACGCCCTTACCCTCAACATATTCCGAACGTACCGTATGACCGGGGCCCTTAGGAGCAATCATTGTTACGTCAACATCAGCCGGAGGTACTATCTGCTTGAAGTGAATATTGAAACCGTGTGCAAACATAAGCATGTTTCCTGCTTCAAGATTGGGAGCAATGCTCTCTTTGTATATTTCAGCCTGCTTTTCATCAGGAGTAAGAATCATAATTATATCTGCTTTCTTTGCAGCTTCAGCCGTATCATATACGGGAATACCGTATTCTTCGGCTTTCTTTGCGCTCTTTGAACCCGGTCTCAGACCAACGATTACATTTGCACCGCTGTCCTTCAGGTTCATTGCATGAGCATGACCCTGCGAACCGAAGCCGATTATTGCAATGGTCTTTCCCTGCAATAACTGAAGATTGCAGTCACTCTCATAAAATACTTTTGCTTCATGGTCTAATGATTTTGCCATTTTAAATTACCTCTTTCTTTATATTTCCGACACGGCTAAAGCCGTACCGAATTTAGCTTGGTTTAATTGAATTTATGCCTTAAGAGTGTTTGAACCTCTCTCAAGCGCCGTCATGCCGGTACGTGCAATTTCTTCAATGCCGTACTGCTCTACCATATCAATGAATGCATTGATTTTACTGTCATTTCCCGTAAGCTCTATAGTAACCGTAGACGGGGAAATATCAACGATTTTTGCTCTGAATACATTGGTTACTTCTATTATTTCGCTTCGGGTTTTGGATGTTGTTTTTACTTTTATAAGAACAAGTCCGCGTTTTACCGTTTCGCTTTCGCGCAGTGTTTTAATCTTAATTACTTCAATAATCTTTGACAGCTGCTTTGAAACCTGTTCTATTATTTTTTCATCGCCCTCAACCTCAATGGTCACACGCGAAATCAGTTCATCGGAGGTCGGTCCCACCGAAAGAGAGTGTATATTAAAGCCTCTCCTTGAAAACAGTCCGACAACCCTTGACAAAACTCCCGCATGATTGTCCACGAGTACGGATAAAGTATATTTTTCCATTTATTTATCCTCCTTATGCGGCAATGTATCGTTATTGAGCGAATCTCCCGTAGGCTCATACGGACTTACCGAAACCACAAGCAGATATGCTTTATCGTCCGACATCATTTCGTCTATAGCCTTATCTATGCCGCTGTTCTCGGCAACATATCCGTTTCTTATACCGTATGCATCGGCAAGCTTGTTAAAGTTAGGACTTCCTTCAATGCTGACCGACTGATAATTCGATTTATACAGCAAATACTGATGCTCATGTACCATTCCGAGACGGTCATTCTTAAAGACAATCATTTTTACGGGTATTCCGTGCTGGCACATTGTACCCATTTCGGGCAAATCCATCTGGAAACTGCCGTCACCCATTACGGCAATAACCGGCTTGTCATGCTGTGCCGCCGATGCGCCGATTGCCGCAGGCAGACCGTAACCCATGGTTCCGAAACCGCCCGATGTAATAAATGAACGCGGAGTCTTGAAATTGAAGTAGTTTGCCGACCATATCTGATTCTGACCCACCTCCGTTGAAAGATAGACATCCGAATTTGTTTTTTCCGAAAGGCGTTCAAGAAAATATTTCGGATTTACAAAGCCGTCATCATTATCTCTTACCGACGGGGTGAAATCCTTTCTTATTGCCTTAAGCTCGTCATTCCATGAACTGTCCGTTTTGTAGTCTGCCACCAGCGGAATAAGCTGCGTCAAAACTTCTTTTACATCACCGACCACCGGAATAACAGGCTGTATATTCTTACCTATTTCGGCAGGATCTATATCTATATGAATAAGCTTTTTGCTGTCCTCAAGACCTTTCAGATTTGCTACGCTTCTGTCACCCAGTCTTGTTCCCATTCCTATTACAAGGTCGCTCTTATTAAAAATCATGTTGGCTTTTTTAGCACCGTGCGAGCCTATCATACCGTAATAGTTATCACTGTCCGACGGCAGTACTCCGATTCCCATCATAGTCGAAACAACGGGAATATCCGTATTGCCGACAAGCTCTCTTATTTCTTCGACAGCATCGGAAATAACCACGCCGCCGCCTGCGAGTATAAGCGGCTTTTTTGCTTTCTTTATCGCTTTCGCAACCTTTTTAATCTGAGTTTCGTTTGCTTTCGGCGGAAGCTTGTAGCCGCGGACATCAATTTCTTCGTCCTCATCGGGATAATCATATTCAGCTTTAAGTAAGTCCATCGGAAAATCAATAAGTACCGGCCCCGGTCTGCCCGTATTGGCTATATGGAACGCTTCGTTTACGATACGGCCTATTTCAATCCCGTCCTTTACCAGATAGCTGTGTTTTACAAAAGGAAGCGTAGCTCCCGTGATGTCAACCTCCTGAAATGCGTCCTTACCTATAAGCGGCAGTGCCACCTGACCTGTGAGTGCAACCATCGGTATACTGTCCATGTATGCCGTGGCAATACCTGTAATCAGATTTGTTGCTCCCGGTCCCGACGTAGCGGTACAGACACCGGCTTTTTTCTTTACACGGGCATATCCCGATGCCATATGCGCCGCACCCTGCTCATTACGTGTAAGAATGTGCTTTATAGGGGAAAAGGACAGCCTGTCTATGATAGGGCAGTTTGCCGCTCCGGGATAACCGAATACGATTTCAACACCGTTCTTTTCCAATGCTTTTACAACCATTTCAGCACCTGTCATTCTCAAAAAAAATTCCTCCTTTGCAATATATTGTTCTTTTGCGCATATATATTTTTTTATGCGCATACGCCCATCTGTATTTTTTAAGAGATGGTGCCACTGTGTTATTCAGCGCCCGTATCTGCCGATGATGCGCGGCAGAATACATCTTCATAATCAATTCGTATAGTTTGATACTATTATATTTTATCAATGTATTTTAAGATTGTCAACACTTAATATGCATAATTGTGAGAGTTTAATATTTATATGTTGTTTAACCGACATTTTTTGTGCTTATTTGCGCGTATTGAGCCTTTGCCGCGCATCGGGTTTTTCCACAATATTCCTGAACATTCCCGGCGACACTCCGTACTTCTTTTCAAACACGCTGTAAAACCAGCTCACGTTCTGAAATCCGCACTCAAAGCATACGTCAAGCACGGGTGTATTCGTATTCAAAAGCAGATTTGCCGCATAATTCACCCGCAAATCGTTTATATACTCCGAAAGCGTAACTCCGAAATACTTTTTTACGCTCCTCGAAATATGTTCACGGCTCTTGCCGCTAAGCTCCGCCATTCGTGCCGCGCCGCTCATGAAATTCCGCGGTTTTTCCATTGCCTCGGAAAGACTTTTGAGCCACTGCGGCATATTGCTTTCCTCATGCTTTTCAAACTGTGAAAAATACCTTGTAAATATCTCGGCAATAAGCATTCTCATTCTCAGCTTCAGCTGTTTCTTATCGTCACGGTTTACCGCATTAAGCTCACCTATTCTGGAAAGCAGGCGTTTATTTTCATCGCGCGGCAAAACCGTATAGGGCGGCATTGCCGCTTCAAGCAGCGTTTTTGACGGAAATCCGTCGGAAAGGTATGCAAACAGCTGCTGTGCCGTTTCCTTTGTGAAGGTAAGATTTACATATGCCGTTTTTTTGCTCTGCTCGCTGTCATAGATATATCCGTGTACATCATCGGGACGGATAAACACCAGACTGCCCTCCGGCAAAAATATAAGCTTTCCGTTTACCCAATGCTCCACCGTTCCCTTTGCGGTAATAAAAATTTCGTAAAAATTATGGCAATGCGGCCAGAATCCGTCATTTCCGCCGTTTACATAACGATACAGACAGCCTGATTCCATATCTATATTTTCTTCCGCCGAAAGACGCTTGTACTCAATCATCGCAGCTTCCCTCCCCTGATTATATATATCACAATACCATAATTTTTTTATCATGTCAACAGATGTTTTAAGATATTTTTTATGATATTCTGTATATATAAATTACAAGGAGGCATGTACTGTGAGAAAATTTATAAATGATAAAGTACGTATAACCTGCGAAACGCTTTCGGAGCTTTCACAAAAAACAATTTACGCAATTCCCGAAATGCAGTATATTCCGTGCGGCTACAAATTGGGCAGGGAGCTTCCCGTTCCCGACAGCAGCTGGCAGACGCTGCACAGATATGAAAGAATACAGGGAAAAGACCGCCATTTCTGGTTTTATACCGAATACAAAACCCCGAGTGCGGATAAGGACAAGCAGTATGTTCTTGAGCTTACCACCAGCACCGAGGGTTCCTGGGATGCTACCAATCCTCAGGTTCTTCTGTATCTTAACGGCAAAGCGGTTCAAGGCATAGATATAAACCACAGGCAGGCGGTTCTCGAACCCGATACCGAATACAAAATTCTTATGTATTTCTACACCGGCATGATTGACATACATCTCGATGTATTTGCCGATATAAAGCTTATTGATACTCAGGTTCATCAGCTGTATTACGACTTAAAGGTTCCCTACGATGCGGCAATGTGTTTTGATGAATCTGATTATTCATACATAAAACCAATGAAATACCTTGAACAGGCATGCAACATAATTGATTTTTCCGTTCCGGGAAGTGACAGCTTCTATAAAAGCGTTCTTGACGCAAGGGAATATATGCGCACCGAATTTTTCGAAAAAGAATGCGGCAGCTCGGACGCGGTTGTGAGTCTTATAGGTCATACACATATTGACGTGGCATGGCTCTGGACGCTTGACCAGACAAGAGAAAAGGCACAGCGCTCATTTGCCACGGTAATGAATCTTATGGATCAGTATCCGGAATATGTATTCATGTCGTCACAGCCGCAGCTGTATAAATATCTCAAAGAGGAAGCGCCCGACCTTTACGAAAGAGTAAAGGAAAAGGTCAAAGAGGGGCGCTGGGAGGTTGAAGGAGCAATGTGGCTTGAAGCCGACTGTAACCTCTCGTCGGGAGAAAGCCTTGTAAGACAGGTATTGTACGGCAAAAAGTTCATGAAAGACGAATTCGGTATTGACAGCCGTATATTATGGCTGCCCGACGTTTTCGGTTACAGTGCCGCTCTTCCGCAGATTTTGAAAAAATCAGGCGTTGACAAATTCGTGACATCAAAAATAAGCTGGAACGAAACAAACACTCTCCCCTATGACAGCTTTATGTGGGAGGGACTTGACGGAACGGAAATATTTACTTATTTCCTTACCGCGCAGGATCACAATAAGCACCATGAGCATAACAACTTCACCACATATGTCGGCATGGTAACACCGTCCATGACGCTCGGCACATGGGAACGTTATCAGCAAAAGGATTACAACACGGAAACGATAATAACCTACGGCTACGGCGACGGCGGCGGCGGCCCTACCGCAGAGATGCTTGAAACGGCACGCAGACTTGAATACGGCCTCCCCGGAATACCGAAAACCCAAATGAGCTTTGCGGGTGATTTTCTTAACCGCGTTGAGAGCAATTTCATAAAGAACTGCGAGGTAACAAAGCGTACACCCAAATGGGTAGGTGAGCTGTATCTCGAATTTCACAGAGGAACATATACATCAATCGCAAAAAACAAGAAGAACAACCGTGACTGCGAATTTCTCTGCCAGACTGCCGAAACCGCGGCATTATCCGATATGCTGCTCTGCGGCGGCGCATATCCGCAGGACGCATTGCATGATGCATGGGAAACACTGCTTTTAAACCAGTTCCATGATATTATACCGGGTTCATCCATTTTTGAAGTATACGAGGAAAGCGACCGTGAATATGCACAGGTACGCAGCACAATAGGCGATGCAAAGTCAAACGCTATAAACAGCATAGCAAAATCTGCCGATAAGAAAGGTCTTTTGGTCTATAACCCGAACTCATTTGCCGCTTCGGGAATTGTAAAATATGACGGCGGATATACATATGCCGAAAACGTACCGTCAATGGGCTGGAAGGTTATTGAGCCGTCAGTCACCGAAAATACTGTCACCGTATCGGACAAGTGCATCGACAGCAAGCACTATACAATAAAATTTGATTACTGCATGAACATCGTTTCCCTGTTTGACAAGGACTGTGGCAGAGAGGTCATAAAGGACGGTCAGACGGCAAACCGCATGCAGCTGTTTGAGGATTATCCGCGCCAGTATGACAACTGGGAGCTTACCGACTATTATCAGGAAAAGATGCAGACGCTTGACTGCGTAAAAAGCGTAAAGCCGATAAACGGACAGGGCTTCGGCGGATTTGAAATTGTACGAGAATATCATAATTCCGTTATAACGCAGAATATCATAGTATATTCCGAGAGCCGCCGCATAGACTTTGAAACCACCGCAGACTGGCACGAGCACCACGTGCTTTTAAAAGCCGCATTCCCGACAAACATTCATGCCAACAAGGCATCATATGAAGTACAGTTCGGTAATGTTGAACGTGCAACACATGAAAACACCAGCTGGGATATGGCAAAATTTGAAGTATGCGCCCAGAAGTGGGGAGATATTTCCGAAGAGGGCTATGGTTTAAGTCTTATAAACAACTGCAAGTACGGCTACAGTGCAAAGGGCGGAGAGATTAAGCTCACTCTTATTAAGTGCGGAACATACCCCAACCCCGAAGCGGATCAGGGTATTCACACATTTACTTATTCACTGCTTCCGCATGAGGGCAATTTCCGTCAGGGCGGCACAATAAACGAAGCATACCTGCTTAACCGTCCGCTTGAAACGGCTGTTTCGGACGGCACAGGCTCCTGCCCCTCGGAATTCAGTCTCATAAGCTGCGACTGCGATAATATCGTAATCGAAACGGCAAAGCAGGCTGAGGACGGCAGCGGAATAATTATCAGACTTTATGATGCATGGGATAAAAAATCAAATCCCACACTTAAATTCGGATTTAACGCAAAGAAAATATACCTTTGCGGCATGATGGAAAACTGCATATCGGAGCTTGGCAGCGGAAATGAAGTTACCTTGCCCGTAGGCAATTTTGAAATCATTACATTGAAAGCAGAGCTGTAAAAAGCAAAAATAAAGCGGCGCACAGTGCGCCGCTTTATTAATTATATTTTAGTTTTTTGCAAGAAAGTCATTAATCTTTGCAACAAGCTCGTCAGCGTCCACACCGTGAACCTGACACGCTTCCTCAATCGACTCACCCTGTGAAGCCGGGCAGCCGAGACAATGCATGCCTATGCTCATGAAAATAGGAGCAATATCCATATTCATCTGAAGCGCCTCACCTATAAGGGTTTCTTTAGTTACCTGCATTTTCGTTTCCTCCTTCCTCTGTATCAACAAAACAGCGGTTAAATTCATCACCGTTAATTGTTTCCTTTTCAAGCAGCAATTCCGCAACCGCTTTCAATGACGGCATATGCTTTTTCAAAAGCTCTTCCGCCGCGGCAAACTGTGTCTCAAGAATGTTTCTTACTTCATTATCAATATCGGCTGCAATCTTTTCCGAATAATTCTTTGAATGTCCGAAATCTCTGCCGATGAACACCTCGCCGCCCTCGTCATACGATACGGGACCTATTGCGTCACTCATACCGTATTTCTTTACCATTTGTCTCGCTAATGAGGTTGCACGTTCAATATCGTTTGATGCACCTGTGCTTATATCGTCCATCGTAAGCTTTTCGGCAACGCGTCCGCCGAGCATAACCATTATCTGATTAAGCATTTCGCTGCGCGAAACATACATTCTGTCCTCCTCGGGAACATACATGGTAAAGCCTCCGGCGCGTCCGCGCGGAATAATCGAGATTTTATGAATATCCGAGGTTTTATCGGTTATTTTCGCTACTATTGCATGACCTGCCTCATGATATGCCGTAAGCTTCTTTTCCGGCTCGGTGAGCACCCGTGATTTCTTCTCACTGCCCATCATAACCTTTAAGTTTGCGTCCTCAACATCGCGTCCGGTAATTTTTGCATGATTTCTGCGTGCCGCAAAAATTGCCGCTTCATTCATAAGGTTTTCCAAATCAGCACCCGAATATCCGGCGGTTTCCTTTGCAATCTTTTCAAGATTTACATCATCTGCCAGCGGTTTTTTCGCCGAATGTACCTTTAATACGGCTTCTCTGCCCTTAACGTCCGGCAGGTCTACAACAACCTGCCTGTCAAATCTGCCCGGCCGCAGCAGCGCCGGATCGAGTATATCCGGTCTGTTTGTGGCAGCAATCATGATAACGCCGTCATTTTCTCCGAAGCCGTCCATTTCCACAAGCAGCTGGTTAAGCGTCTGTTCACGCTCATCATGTCCGCCGCCCATGCCTGCGCCTCTTTTTCTGCCGACTGCATCAATCTCATCTATAAATACAATACACGGTCTGTTTTTCTTTGCCTGGTCAAACAAATCACGCACACGCGATGCACCGACACCGACATACAGCTCCACGAAATCGGAACCGCTTATCGAAAAGAACGGTACTCCCGCCTCACCGGCAACCGCCTTTGCAAGCAGCGTTTTACCCGTACCCGGCGAACCCACCAAAAGCACTCCTTTTGGTATTCTTGCGCCGAGACGTATAAATTTAGACGGATTTTTCAAAAATTCCACAATTTCGCAAAGCTCCGCCTTTTCCTCAACCGCACCCGCGACATCGGAAAAGCGCACTTTCTGGTCACTGCTCATAACAGCTCTGCTCTTTGTAAAGCCGCCGGCACCCCCGGCACCTCCGCGGCGCATAAATCCGAAAAAGAAAATCAGAAGAAAAATTACAATCATTACGATATTGCTGATTGCCGTCCATGAAATTTTCGTCTGATATGCTTCCTGCTTTAATGTACCTGCGTCCATCTGGTCGTTAATCATTGTACCTGCGTCATTTTGCAGTACTTCAACAGACGGAATTTCTATTTTCTGTACCGTCTCGTTTCCCTTTTCGTCCTTTATTGTGGCTGTAACGGTATTACCGTTTATAACCATGTTGGTTACAGCCTCCTGCTTGATTGAACGGACAAGGTCGGAGTATACCATTTTTTTGCTTTGAGGTGCAAACGCTCCGATAATCACGGTATATATAATATAAATGCCTATCAGAAACGCCGCCCATAATCCGATGCTTCTAAAATTTCTCTGCAAAACATTACCTCCTTTTGCATACCGTTTTTCACGATACACAAATAATTCTAACATATTCTTGACGGTATTTCAACATAAAATTCTATTTGAGAGTAATTTTTATACCTTTTTCCTTAAAAACAAACCTTTTATCGTATCTTTTTGCAATAATACATGCAATTTCACCGTTCACGGTCACTATTCCGGTCACGGTGCGTTCGTCTCTCGGAATCTTTAAATCTATGAAATAGTCCTTTATTTTCTTTCTTCCGTTCATTCCCTGCGGATAAAAAACATCTCCCGCACGGCGGTTTCTTATAATAACCGTATCGCCCTTATCCGCCGCTATATATATCCCGTCTCCGCATTTTTCCGTGACATATTCGGCATACACGGTTTTATTCATCTCTTTTATATATATTTCCCTGTTAAGAGGAATAGTATATTCAAATTCGGGAATATTCTTTTTCACGCCTATACACAGCTTGTCATATTCGATATATGCGCTTACACCCTTTGGAAGATTAATGCTTTTTCCGCTTTCGCCCTTTTCGGCAAGCCGTATAATGTCGTCCGCAAAGCCCGACGACAAATCCGCCGCTCCGCCGCATTTTTCAGCCAGCATACGCATTACCGTTCTGCCCGACAGTGCTTTAGGTGCTGACAGCAGTGCCTTTATCCCGATTTTCCCGTCCGTGACATTTTCATTGTAAAACTTATCCGCCGCATTTTCGATAAACTCGCTGTCCGCACTTATAAGCCTTGAATTGTCGGTCACCGTATTTATAAAGTTCGGATTAAATTCCCTGCATATTTCGGGAATAAGCTCAAGACGTATTTTATTCCTTGTATAAATTCTTTCGTTATTTGTTTTATCCGTAACATAAGGAAGCTTATGCTCCACGCAGTATTTCTCTATTTCGCTGCGTGTAACATCAAGGAGCGGACGTATTATCCCAGAACGCATATGCGGTATTCCGCAAAGTCCCTTTAAGCTGCTGCCGCGCATAAAATTCATTATCAGCGTTTCCGCATTATCATTTTTATTATGCGCCGTGGCAATTTTTGTAAAACCGTTTTTTTCAAGCAGTTCATAAAAAAAAGCATACCTGAGTTCTCTGCCTGCCAGCTCCTCCGATATGCCTTTTTCTTTTGCGTACTGAATTACATTTTCACTTTTCAGCACAAAGGGTATACCGAGACTTTGAGCAAACTGCCGTGCCGCACGGGCATCGCTGTCCGCATCCGCGCCGCGTATGTTATGATTCATGTGTGCCGCAAGCAGTGTTATGCCCAGTCTGTCGCGCAGGCTGTGCAGCACATGTGTAAGACACATCGAGTCCGCACCGCCCGACAAGCCTATCACAATTTTGTCTCCCGGCTGTATCAGTCCGTATTCCCTTATCGTATTGTAAACCTTATCCATCATTTTCCTTTAATTTAAACTCAACGTTCTGAAATTTCGTATATTCGCCCTTCCAGCCCAGCTTAAAGGTTCTTGTTTCGCCGCTTCGGTTTTTTGCGACTATACATTCCGCCAGTTTTTTGTCCTCGCTGTCGGGATTGTAATACTCATCACGGTATAAAAACATTACCATATCGGCATCCTGCTCGATTGCACCCGATTCACGCAAATCCGAAAGCATCGGACGCTTGTCGCTTCTCGACTCGCTCGCACGTGAAAGCTGTGACAGTGCAACAACCGGAATATTCAGCTCCTTTGCCAGAATTTTAAGCGAACGCGATATTTCCGAAATTTCCTGCTGACGGCTGTCGGTGCGTTTGCCCGACTGCATAAGCTGAAGATAGTCTATCACAACCATAGTCAGATTTTTTGTCTGTTTAAGCCGACGGCATTTTGCACGTATCTGCGACACCGTAATTGTGGCGGTATCGTCTATATATATCGGTGACAGCGCAACCTTGTTTACGACATCGCCGATTTTTTCCCAGTCGTCGCCGTCCAGATCGCCGGTACGCATTTTCACCGAGTTTACCATTGCCTGTGAGCATAAAATTCTGTTTACAATCTGTTCCTTTGGCATTTCAAGGTTGAAAATTGCCACTGTATTTTTATCCGTAATGGCAACATGCTCCGCAATATTTACCGCAAAGCTTGACTTACCCATACCCGGTCTGCCTGCAATGAGGATAAGCTCACCGCCGTGAAAGCCGCCCGTCAGTCTGTTAAGCTCGTCAAAGCCGGTATCGACACCCGTTATACCGCCCTTTGACTGCGAATTTTCAACCAACTGCCTGTAGCTGCCCATAAGCACACTCTTTATGGGGACTATGTCATTTGATTCACGCCCTGCCGCAACATCATATATCAGCTGCTCGGAGCGCTGCAATATACTGTCGGAGCCGTCAGCTCCGTCATATGCCATGCCGCTTATGGCACCTGCACTTTTTATAAGCTTTCTTAATGTTGATTTTTCCTTTATTATATCGGAATAATAGCTTACGTGATGTGTTGTCGGTACATTTGTGGCGGCATTTCTCAAATAGATTATACCGCCTACCGCTTCAAGCTTATCTGCCTGTGCAAGCTTATTCGACACCGTTATAAAGTCTATTGCGCTGTTTTCGTTAAACAGCTCCATTGCCGCCGCAAATATTTCGCGGTTCTGTGCATAATAAAAATCATCCGCACCGACAATCTCCGCCGCCTCCGCAACACTTTGCGGATCGGTAAGAACGCTGCCTATAACCGCAAGCTCCGCTTCGCGGCTGTACGGCAGTTCTCTGCCGGATAAATCCATCGGTATTTCCGTTTCTGCCATAATTCAGCGTCCTTTCCAAAGTATTTTACAGTTCTCTGACATCTACCTTAAGCTTTCCGACAATTCCCGTGTAAAGCTTTACATCAACCTCTGTCACTCCGAGAGTTTTTATACCGTCGGGCATGACAAACTTCTTCTTATCAAGCTTGATGTGATGCTGCTTTGTAAGCTCCTCGCTTACCTCCTTTGATGTAACCGAACCGAAAAGCTTTCCGCTTTCCCCGGCTTTTGCCTTTATAACAACGCTGATTTCTTTCATCTTTTCAGCTATCGCCTTTGCTTCATCGGTTTCGGTTTTTATCTTATATTCAAGAGATTCTTTTTTGCCCTTTAAAATATTTATATTGTCCTTTGTTGCCTCTTTTGCAAGTCCTTTCGGCAAAAGGAAATTTCTTGCATAACCGTCCGAAACGTTAACAAGCTGTCCTTTTTTGCCCGTTCCCTTTACGTCCTGATTTAAAATTACCTGCATAGTAATTCACTCCTTTTATTGTTTGATTTCCTTTAAATATGCGTGAACCGCCGCCTTTACGTCACTTACGACATCATCAACGGTTTCACCTCTCACCTGTGCGCCGGCAACGGTCATGTGACCGCCTCCGCCCAGGCTTTCCATTATAAGCTGAACATTTATTCCTCCCAGCGAGCGCGCACATATTCCTATGCCGTTTTCCTGCTGATACACAACGAATGATGCACGTATATTGTTAATATTCAGCATTTCGTCCGCCGCCTGAGATGCAATTACCCTGTTGTTTTCAAATTTTTCATAGCACTTTGCAACCGCTATGGTGGGAGCAATCTCGGAGGCTGTCTTAACTATGTCAACCTTATGGTCATAATCCTTTTTATTTATGTTAAAATGCTTTTTAACGTCAATTGTATTAAGTCCCAGCCGTCTCAGATATGATGCCGCCTCAAACGTTCTCACACCCGTCTTTACAAAGAAATTCTTTGTATCCATAAGTATTCCCGTATACAGGCACTCTGCCTCCTCCGAGGTCAGCATTCCGCCCAAATCCATATATTCGAGAAGCTCTGTTGCCATTTCGCAGGTTGATGACGCATAAGGCTCATGATATATGAGCGAGCAGGGATTTATAAATTCCGTAGAGCGTCTGTGATGGTCTATCAGAACAACCCTTGTCGCATGCTTCAAAAGCTCCGGTGCGGGCAGCATTGACGGTCTGTGTGTATCGAGTATTACCAAAAGCGTATCGGGAGTAATTTCCTCAATAGCGTTTTCCGCATCTATAAACATTTCGCGGTATTCCGGTATAACTCTCAGCTCATTGTACCAATCCTTGATTGCCGGCGAGTTTCCGTCATAAATTATATAAGGCTTTTTGCCCAGTGTTTTAACGGCACGCTGGAGTCCCATAGCGGCACCGAGACAGTCATAATCCGCATTTGAATGACCCATAAAGATAACCTTGTCCGAATTTTTTATAAAATCCTTAAGCGCAACCGCCACGACACGGGTTTTTACTCTTGTACTCTTTTCATATTCCTTGGACTTGCCGCCGTAGAATTTATACTGTCCTTCGTCCTTTATGCATACCTGGTCGCCGCCGCGGCCGAGAGTCATATCAAGCGCGCTGCGCGCATATGACTCGTTTTCGCTGATTGTGCCGCCGACTCCTATACCGATACTTACCGACACTGGAATTTTTATGCTTTCGCTTATATTTCTCACATTATCGAGTATATTGAATTTTCTGTCTATATACCCCGTCAGATATTTATTTTCAAAGAACATAAAATATCTGTCACGCTCGATTTTTTTAACAACCGC
Organism: uncultured Eubacteriales bacterium; assembly: GCA_905199755.1. Taxonomy (GTDB): domain Bacteria; phylum Bacillota; class Clostridia; order UBA1381; family UBA1381; genus UBA4716. Next base: position 42,130 of record CAJKHT010000011.1, read on the forward strand.
ACTGCTTTCCGCCGCCCAGCTGTTTATAAAGCCGCGTATCTGTGAATTTATCTGCTGCTGTTCGTTATCGTTCACACGCTGCAAAACCTCGTCATAATTATCTATGCTGATTATGGCAACCGCGGTTTTTTCATCACGATACAGCTTTTCCAGACGATGCAGCTCGGTTTCATCTATAAAATATATATAGGCAAGGTATTTGTCCTCCGTACCTGCAGCAGCGGTATTTTTATCCTTTATCATACTGCCGGTCATGCAAAATTCCTTTTCGCCTATTTTTATATGCTTGTCTATAAACGAGGCGGATTTAAGAATATCGCTCCACTTTATATCCTTTATTACGGTTTCAAGCAAGCTGCCGAACATATCACGTTCATCAAAGAGCTGTGAAAATTTATCATTATACCATTTTATTGTTCCGTCCACATTGACTACCGTCATAGGTATCGGCAGACGTCCCAGGAAATTCGAGCTCATTGTCCCGTTTTCCTGAGACAAAATCTGCAAATAGCTTCTTGCCGTTTCTTTTCTTTTGTGTGTCAGTACCATTGTAATACACAGCATTATCAAGCCTGCCGCCGTAACTGCCGCACCGGCAGCCGCATTTGGGCGCAGGATAAATAAAATTCCGCATATAATTGTTACAATTGCCGCTGCTGCGGAAGTCCCCGTACCGGAATACATGGTCCGACCATAACGTTTTTTCATACTTCCTCCATACCGTTTAAACGGAATACCGATAGGTCAGCGCTTTTTTATATATTTATTAAGCTCGGACATATCCGAAAATTCAAGCTCCAGCTCATGACCGTTTTCTTCAGCCATAGCAAGAAAATCGGATATTCTGCTGTCCACGCTGCCGTAACCGATTCCCAGCCGCCTTGCAAGGATATACTCCATTGCAATGACTGTCGCCAACTCGTCCGCAGCACTCTCGTATGCGTCCGAATCGTCATAATCCGCGAGAATATTATAGAGCTTTGCAATCTCTGTAAGAATCCCGCCCTTGATAGTGTCAATTGCCTGTAAATTCAACGAAATATTCATACTGTCATCCTCCGTTCCGCCGCCAAAGACGGCACAGAGCCAACCCCGTAAGGCAATATGCCTTTTACACGCTGCTGTCCTCCCTGACAGCGTATTGTTAAATTTATGTATATGCCACTGATTATATATTTTACCACAAAGAAATATAATAGTCAATACATATCGGGCAGGAGTTTTTGACGAAAAACGTACTTTTTTGGTAAATTGCGGCAATATTCTTTATTCTATTTAAGCTTAAGAGGTATGCGGACCGCTTTGCCGCGCTCATTTCCCTGCGGAAAATCCACAGTTACGATTGTTTTATCTCCGCTTATAACGGCATTGTCCCCCGTTAAAGGACGGTTTACGGATATATAGGTATTTGCCAGCGAATTGTTTTGGGTATTTGATACGATTAGGTCAAAGCCGTCATCTGTCTTTTTAAGCATTACGATACACGGATCCCTTAATGCCTCTACCGTGAGGTCATCGGCAAGTCCCGTTACGCTTTTGGGGAATGTGACCGCTTCGCTGTAGTTTGATACGCCTTTGTTCCAGAACACAATACCCGCGCTTTGCTCCTCACCGCTCCATACCGCCTGAACCGCTGCGGTATTCGATATTGTTTTTATATCCGGAGCATTATAATAGTTTTCCACGGTTTTTAAATTGGCAGACGGCAAAACCGTATATTCGTATGTATCACCCGACGGCTGTTTTCCGTGCGAGGTGTAGAGCGTAAATATATTATGTGTTTCCGCTGCGGAGCTTTGCGAAGAATTTATGCTTTTCCAGCTGCCGCTGCGCTGCTGTGCCGTTATGGTTACGTTTTCTCCTTTCGGGAAAATATAGCCCACACCGTCATGCAGAACCCATGCGGCATTTGCCGTAACCGAACCCGAAGCAAGAGTTTTTGCACTGCCGTCATTATATATTGTTTCGCCGTTTTGTATACACTGATTCATTGTAGTTCTTACTTCCTTTGATGAATCGGTGTCGGTTATTCCGGCGCCGAGTGCCGTCATTGAATTTCCGAACACAAACCACGATTTTTTTGCAGTGGTTTTCTGACGCGCATAATCCATAGCGGAAACACTGTTCCTGCCGTCGGAAAGACCGCCCGTAAACTCCTTTAATCCGTATTGATATGTGGACGGCAGTGTCGGTACACTGTTGTAATATTCGGTAGTGGTACCGGGTATCATGCTCCAGTCCCATACAGGAAATACGGATTTGTATTCATTTCCGCTTTTCATAATAACCGTTGCGCCGTCCGATATAAACATAGCCTTTGAATTTTCACCGTTCATATACTCTGTGTTAATGTTTCTTGATGAGCTTGTGCGTATACTCACGTAAAACTCGGGACGGTGAACCACGGTCATATCCGATATATAAAAATGCTTTGCCGCCGCGGTTGTATTGTCCGATGATGTTAGACGGTGTTGCTTTAAGCCGTAAAGCTCCGTGCGGCGCGTTATACCGGATTGTTCAAGAAGTATGTTTGCAGCGCCCAGACTGTCACTCTTTATACTTGAACCCACTCCGTTTCGCCTTGATATTGCCCGTCCGAAGCAGGCAAAATCGGACTGCGAATTTTTAAAGAACCATGAATGTCCGTCTATTATGTAATCGGCATAGGTATTTAATGCCCTGTCGGATACCGCAAACACCGTATCACTCAGATAACCCAGAAGCGTATTCACTCCCGAACAAAATACATTGCCGTAGCTTCCGTCATAGAAAAACGAACCGTGCTGATGAAAACTGTAATCCGTCATAATTCCCTCTCCGCCGTTACTGTGAGAAAACACCGAAAGCTCATTATCCAGAAGCCTTGTCACAATATTTTCCATTGAATCGGCATCACGCGTTGCGGCAGCTATTTTTACAGAGGTAAGCAGCTTGTCAATTAAATTTCCGCCCGTATCCGATGCTTTGTGCGGCAGTGAATCATCGGTTTTTGGCAAGCCTTTTGATGCAAGGGTTTTCAGCACAGGCAAATATTCCTCATTTTCATCAAACGGATACAGTAAAATCTGCGAAAGCTTTTTGGGAACATCTATTTCATTAAACCACCAGTTCACACTCTCATAACGGTTTTGCACCCAATCGTTTAAAACGCTGTCTATCGCCGATTTCAAATCGGCATCGGCATAATATTTATTGCCCGGTGAAAAATATGCCTGACACATCAGCTGTACATTGGTAAACACCTGAGAGGGTGACCATGTGGATTTATCCGTGGTTTTGCTGTAGTCTATATCGCTGAATTTTCCGTCGGAATTAAGCTTTTTAAGCAAAGAGGACGGGTCGGCGGAGGTACTGTACAGTCTTGAAACGGATTCGATTCTCTGACGTATTTTTTCAAGATCGCGCTCGCTTTGCGTATTTTGCTCCGATGTCACGGGAATACCTCCGCTTTCGGCAAGCGGCATCATATTATCCCAGACAAAGGTTTTTATTTCGAATGAGGAATCTGCGGTAAAGTCGGGCAAATCAAAGGTCACACGGTTTATCGGCTTGTCCGTTACGATTGATTTTGCCGATACCCATACCAATCTGCCGTTTTGGTAAATTGCCGCTGCCGTTTCAAGATTTTTTGCACTTTCCTCCTCCGAATTTTTTTCAACGGTAAATGAAATACTGTATCCTTTACAGTCTTTACCCGTTTCAAGCTCGCGAAATGTATTTTCACCGCTGAGCATAACAGGTGACGATATATAGTAATTGTTGTCAATGCTTATATTCTGAGCATGAGCGGCAGCGCCTGCCATCAGCAGAAAGGCAAATATGAGTAAGGTTAATCTGTTCATGTAGGACACCCCGCAATTATATAATATTACTTTAATTTTATTATACAATTTCCGCAAAGCAAATTCAATCAGCTGTTCATTATATAGATTGTCTGATTTTACACAAAAAAACAGAGGCTGTTTAAAAAGCCGTCTGACTTTTTAAACAACCCCGTTATCATGAATTTTTATTATAAAAACAACGCTTTGTCCGAGTGTATCGGCAAAATCCAAAACTGCCGAATTTGATTTTACATGCACACGTTTATTTCCTCTAACGGATTTTATTTTATTGCCGAATTTAATCTCGGCATTTTTCAGCTTTCTTGTCGGGTCCGCTGCCGCCGCGGTTATTATGCCGTTATGCTCACGAAGCATTAAAAGCATCGGTTCGGAAACAGATACGGCATCAAACTCACATGCACGGTAAAACACAAAAGCCTTTATTTTCAAGCCTTTATGATACACACACTGCACGCTTGTATTGTTTGATAAAATCTCCGCATCGGGATTTTTTAAATACTCCCTTGTACGGCATGCTGTTTGATTCGGCAGAATTATATATGCATAGTCTGCCATTGACGGATTTTTCCCGTGGGAAAGCCACAGCTCGAAAAAATCCTCCTCCGCTTTGCGTACACGAGTACGGATTTTTCCGCCGTTCGGGAAAACATATCCCAGCATATTCCCGTAATTAACCCAGCCGTCTCCGCTGTAGGCTTGCCTGTCGTACAAGCGTCTGTTATCTATTGCGGTTTCAACCTCAAAGCCGTCGTTTGCAGATATTCCGCAGCCCAATGCAACTGCCTCGTTATCAAAAACAAACCATGCTTTTTTTGCTTTAAGACTGCATTTATGCGCACACGGCTTTGTATTGATTTTATCCCCGTCAAACTTTTCACCGTTCTCATCTATATGAAATGAGCGAAGCGTCATTGCCGCACACACTGCCTCGTCCCTTATGCATACCCCTCCGACAAAATCCTCATCGGACAAATAATCAAATTCAAGCGCAACCGATTCGGGAAAGCGCTTTTGAGTATCTGCGGTCACTCCGGGGATTCTGTAGGGATTTACTTTATCCCAGTAGCCGTTTAAAAACTGCTCCGTGTCATCGGAAAGCATAATCTGTGTCATGCCGTCACCGTGATACCACCCGTATCTGTCAAGACCGTTGATACATTCATAACCCGAAATCCTTTCGGAATTCATTGCCGCGGCAAATGCCCAGCCGCTGCGCTTATGCACAATTCTGTCTATGCCCGAAAATACTCTGTCGCATTTATCGTCATATCTGCTTTTTTTGCTTACGGCTTTATTTATTATTTTGCATCTTGAAGCGCATAGTTCCGCTTCATAGTCCTTTTGCACCGCTGTCAGCTGTTTTATAAGTGCCGTGATTTTTTTCTTTTCCGCATCACTGCATATATCAAACAAATCAGCCGCCGCGCACAAAAGTCTTTCCCGTCCGATTTTTCCGCCGTTCGGATAACGCCCCATAACGCAGCGCATGGTATTTCCTTTGAAGAAAAACGGCATTTGTCCGTTCAGCAGCCAGCTAACGGCGGCATTTTCACATTCAGCCGAAAATGCCGCCGAAGTATCATGCATTAGCCTTATGAGAAAAGCCGCCGACCAAAGCTGTTCAAGTCCGTATGCCGCATTCATTGCATGGTGCGCATGAAACAGATACGAGCCGTCACTGTAATATCCTTCTTTTTTTGGTTGTCCGTCACAGCAGACAAAAATCCCCCCTGCCCGCACGGCAGTTTCGGTTAACGTTTCAGCGTCGTTTTCCAAAACCGCCGCTCCTATAAGCTCCGTGCAGATGTTAAGAAAATTCGAGCCTGTCATGGACGGTTCGGGGACAAGAAAATGAAAAAGCGATAAATAACGTTTTATTGTGCTTAACGGCAGACAATTGAGCAAAATTAAAATATCAATCAGCAATCGAGGAGTTCCGATCTGCCAGTCCCACCAGTTATATTCCCAAGGACTTATACTGCCCCTGCCGCTTTTTTCATTTTCTCCGTATCTGTTGGCATAAAGCCATTCGAGTGATGAACATATATTTCTTTTAATATCTTCATCACCATAGTATCTGCTGCCTTCGGTTCGGTATGCCAGCGTCAAATCATAAAGCATTTTATACTGCTGTGTCATTTGTGCGGACTTCGTAACGGTTTCCTGCCGCAGTGCTTTAAAAACATCCCTGTTTATAAGCTCCCTAACACGTTTGTCGATTTCGTCCGTCCGCCGTTTACTGCCTGTACCGCCGGCAAGCAGATATTGCCAGCGCCGCTTGATTTTTTCTGTCAGTTCTGTCATTTACTCTGCCGTTTTTGCTTTGCATACCGGTACAGCACAGTTCATGTCGTTCCACAGCATTATCATGACTGTCTCGTTTTCATTCGGTGCATCGGCACTGAAGGTGTTGTTTCCAGATTTCAAATCAATATCCTGCAGCTTAACATTCGTAAGCACGCCGTCCGCATAATATGCCGTCGCAAGCTTTGCACTGCCTCCGATATATTTGCTGCCGTCGGGAACAGCTATTGTTCCGCTTATTTTGCTGTCGGATTTTTTTGCTTCGGTAATCGAAACAGGCTTGTTGCTTGCCGTAAAGCTTAATGTCTGTGCTTGTGTATCATTGCCGAATATGTCTTTCATCGCCGAAGCGGTTACACTGTACAAAGCACCGTCACTAAGCTCGTTTGAAAGCGACAGCCTTACCGTATCACGGTAAGTATTGCTTATAATTTCAGCAGAAAGCACATTATTATCCGTTATGCTGAATTTGTCCGCCGAAACCGATGCTTTATCCAGAAATCCGTCAAAGCAGACATCGACTGTATTGTATGACTTATTTTCAGCTTTATATGCCCCCGTAACCGACGGATTGTACGGTTTTATGTCCGCACCGATGACAGACGGCGTATAAACGCTTACGAAATTGGTTGTATCGGTATCCTCCGGTAATTTTACAACCGCTTTTATATAGCCTATATCGGCACTGTTTGCATTAATAGTATATGTAATACCGGAATTCCACTTTTCGCTTACTTCTCCGCTTTTCACAACTTCCGCTTTGGTATACACGCTGTTATCCGTAAAATCCGCTCCGACCGGCGCAGTGTACAGCTCTATCGTACCAGTAACACCACTGTTTACTTTTTTTTCGGCGGTTTTTAATGTAAATCTTTCAACTCCCTTTTCCGCTTTATAAATAATCGCATTTTCGTGTTGTTTGCTTTTCACATACAATACGGGAGCCGACACCACATCTTCTCCGCTGCCCAGTCCGTTCTTATAACAGAACGGCAAATCACCAGGCTTATTGTAAAAATCCGTAATTGACCTAATTCCATTGCCGTAAGAAACACCGCATACTCCCATAGCTGAAGCTTTGGATGCGTTTACCTTATTGTCGGAATACCATGTTGCATCACCGCTTACCCCCGAGCCGTCATAAGGATTTTTAACGGTATTGAATACAATTGAAGCATTGCTTGTACTTCCGTCCGCCGCTGCCAGTCCGTTAAAAGAA
>CAJKHT010000012.1 GCA_905199755.1 uncultured Eubacteriales bacterium
AGAGACGGTGCAAGAGAAAGAATTTGGACAGTTAAGCCGAATCATCCAATTGCGGAAGGTGTAGATGAAACTTTTGCGCTTGATTGCGAGGAAATGTACGGAGAGCCTTTTGATATTGCCGATCCGTTAGAGACAATATTTATGGGATGGTTTAACGGCGGAGAGGTGTTCCGCTCAGGTTGTACATGGATAAGAGGTAACGGAAAGATTTTCTATTTCCAGCCGGGACATGAAACAAATACGGCATACCACAATAAGAATGTTCAAAGGATTTTGAAAAATGCGGTTAAGTGGGCATGCCCTATAAAGAAAAATATTCCGCTTATATGCCCAAACGTAGAGCCGTTGGAGAAGTGATTTGAACAACGGAGAGGAGATGGAAAATAATATGGAACTTTCTGTTATGTCACCTGTTTTGAATGATATGAAGCTTGAGGAAGCGGTTAAATATTTAAGCGGACTCGATGTTGACAGTATGGAATTGGGTGCGGGCGGTTATCCGGGAAAGGCGCATGTTGATCCTGAGGAATATATAGGCGATACAGAAAAGATTAAACAGCTGAAATCGCTTTTTGAGAAATATAATATGAAGATTTCCGCAATAGCGTGTCATGGAAATCCCGTTCACCCGAACAGAGAAATTGCTGCAAAATTCCATGATGAATTTGTTGCTGCCATGAAATTGGCGGTAATGCTTGATGTGGACACGATTATAGGATTTTCGGGCTGTCCCGGAGATTGTGCCGAATCAAAGAATCCGAACTGGGTAACCTGCGCATGGCCGCCGGAATATCTTGACATTCTCGATTGGCAGTGGAATGAGGTTTTGATACCTTATTGGAGGGAAACGGCTAAAATTGCCAAAGAGATAGGTATAAAGAAAATAGCATTTGAAATGCATCCGGGATTTTGTGTGTATAATCCATCAACCTTGCTAAGAATAAGGGAGGCTGTAGGCGATATTATAGGTGCCAATGTTGATCCGAGCCATTTGTTCTGGCAGGGAATAGATCCCTGCGAGGCTATAAAGATGCTCGGCGGTGACGCGATATATCACTTCCATGCAAAGGATACAAAGATTGATAAGGCAAATACCTCCAGAATAGGAGTTCTTGATACACAGGAATACGGAGAAGTTTTGCAGCGTTCATGGGTATTCAGAACCGTTGGTTACGGTCACGGTAAAGAGGTGTGGAATAATATTATAAGCACACTTAAGGCTGTAGGCTACGACGGTGTCATATCCATTGAACATGAGGACGGCTTAATGTCCGCAAAAGAGGGGCTTGAAAAGGCTGTTAGGTTTTTGCGTGATACCGTGATTTACGAAAGCGCGGGTGAAATGTGGTGGGCATAAAGCATAAACTCGGAATAATCGGTTTCGGAGGTATGGGGCGCGCGCATTTTGACGCTTTAAAGGACTTCGACAGAGTAGAAGTAAAAGGCATTTTTGACATTGATACCAACGCAATGGATGCGGGAAGAAACAGGGGATTGGTCGCATATGAGTCAAAAGAGGCTCTTTTGACGGATGATGAGATTGATTTGGTACTGGTATCTGCCACTAATGAAGTACATAAGTCCCTTCTTATTGAAGCGATGCGTGCCGGAAAACATGTAATATCGGAAAAGCCTGTTACATTAAGCTCTGAAGAATTGATTGATGTGATAACTGTTTCCGAAGAAACGGGAAAGGTATTTACCATAGATCAAAACAGACGCACCAATCGTGATTTTGTTCTTATGAAGAGAAAACTCGAAGAAGGAGTTATCGGAAAGCCTATCGTTATAGAATCGAGAGTTGAAGGCTCGCGAGGTATTCCGCGTGGATGGAGAACTCTGAAGTCGTTGGGCGGAGGAATGATGTTTGACTGGGGTGTTCATTTAATCGATCAGATTCTGTATATGCTTGATGAGAAGGTGACTCAGGTATATTGCAAAATGATGAGCGTAAATTACCCGGAGGTAGATGATAATTTTCATCTTGTATTGACTTTTGAAAGTGGTTTGATTGCAATAATTGAGGTTGGAACAAACCATTATATTACACACCCTCGCTGGTATGTTATGGGTGAAAACGGAACTCTGCAAATAGATGATTGGGAATGTAACGGCAGAATAGTACGAAACAAATATTCTGAGAACGAATGGGAAGAAGAAATCTTTATGACTGCCGCAGGTCCCACAAAGACAATGGCACCAAGAAGAGGAAATTCGGTTGAAACCATCAAACTATCTATGCCGGAGGATGCGGAGGATAATCTTACTATAGTCTATAATCAATTCATAGACGCCGTTGAGGGTAAAGAGAAGCTTCGGATAACACCCGAACAAGCATTGAGAGTTATGAGGGTTATGGAAGCGGCATTTAAATCCTCCGAACAAAACCGGGCTGTAAACACAGAGATATAAAAAACGGAGTATAAATAAAAATTTTCAAATACCGTGCCTACGCTTTGCGGCACGGTATTTGTGCTTTTATCTGCAACAGCGTAGAGTTATAATAATGTAATTACAATATATATGCTGTGTATTTTTTAATAAAATGGGACAAAGTAATAAACTGTTACCATGCCTCTCTTCAAAGTGAGAATTATTAACCAAACTGTCTCTTGAAAAAGATATAAAGGTGTTGTATTATGGAATTGTCATTTAGATGCGGTAACCGGTGTACCGCAGTATAGGAAAATTATTGATGAGAAAGGAGGAGCCGGTATGAAATTTTAGCGAATATGCCTTAGGGTAAGTTATAATCATGTTTATATTATTAAAGCGTTTTTTAAGGAGGAAAACGATTTATGAAAAATTTAAAAAGATTTAGCAGTATAGCGGTTACGGCAGCAATGCTTTTTTCTGTTTGTTTCAATATGCCGGCTTCAGCCGCAACAGGTACGGAGTCGAGTACGGAACCGACTCTCAGAGTCGGAGAAACATTGCAGCTTGTCGATTTCTTGGATAGCTGCAACAGTGAAAAACGACAATACGGCTGGTATAATTGGGATGGTTCGGCTTGTATATGGGAGACGGGTCTTGCAAGTGAAAGAACCGATGTGATAAAAGCAGCCGGCGGAAACGTATATGACGCTAAGGTAAATGTTGAACAAGCGGGTACATATACTCTAACCTACAGAGCTGTTAACGGTGACGCCATAAGCAGTATCAATGTATCGGTCAACGGTACTGCATATAGTTTTACGGAAGCTGACGGCGGTGGTTTCAGCGGTTATTCAACAGGTATATATACCTCCGTTGGCGGAGTAGATCTGAATGAAGGCATAAACACAATAGAATTTTCGGTTGCGTTGGCTCCCCCGGGTAACAACGGCTTTGTAGCAGCTCTTGATTATGTGGGGCTTGAGGAGTATACCGCAGCGGTTCCCGAGTTTAAAATCGGTGAGGAAATGAAGCTTATTAATTTTGTAAATGACAATAAGCAAGCATACGGAGATTATAAATGGACAACAGGCTGGGGATCGGGCGTAGCGTTTTGGCATGACGGAGTTTCGACAGACGATAATAACGCAATTCAAACAAATGAAGTTAATACATACACAGCTAAGGTCAACGTTGCAGCTGCCGGAAAATACACTTTAACCTACGGTGCGGCGGATTATAACGGCACCGTGACCAAGGTGGCGGTAAACGGCGTTAGTTACAGTGCTGTTGCTGTAAGTGAAAGTACATATACAGGCGGTTACAAAATGCAACACTATAAAACAACCGGTGGCGTACAGTTTAACCAAGGAGAAAACATAATTGTATTCACAGTAGGAGTGAACGACACGGGAGATGGATTTGATACAGCTCTTGACTACATGAAGTATGAAGAATGGACAGAGCCGACGGTTGTTATCGGAGAAAAGATAGAATGTGAAGGCTACATAGACGGTAATGATTCACTTTGGCAATCGGCGTGGACGGGTGCTCGTATTTGGGAAGATATAACTGAAAGCAAAACGTATGATATGACTGTCAATCTTGCCGAGGCGGGATCGTACAGTCTTGAGGTGGGAGCTGCAACATATGCAAGTTCCAATTACCTTAGTCCTGTCAGTATTTCGGTGAATGGTGAAGAATTGGGATATTTAAAGAGTGCGGACGGCATCAATGATGCTTTCGCTACAGAGAGTGGAGAACCGTATTACACCGTACCGAATAATGACGCTTTTACTTTTAAGCGTTCTATGTCGAGTATTCCTATAGCTATGAATGCGGGAGCGAACACGATAACTTTTACAGTTTACGACAGAGCGAGTGTTGTAAATGAAGGCTACGGAACGTATGCGGTGCTTGATTATATAAAGTTTTTAGAGCCTACATATCCTGCTCTTGTGCCGGGAGAAAAGCTTGAGGCTGAGGCGTTTTTAAAGATAAACAGCGGTTTTTCAAATTGGAAACCGAGCGCAAGCGGTGCAAGCAACGGAAATGTTGCATATATCGGAGATGACAATACGGAGTCGGCGGAATATAAAATGTATTTCAATGTTGCCGAAGCGGGAACGTACAGCTTTGTTGCCGGAGTGGCGGCATACGGTGTGGCAGATTATTTCAGCCCTGTGTCTGTAACGATAAACGGTGTTGATTGCGGATATATACAGGCAACAGACGGAACCGGTGCCTTTAACAAGCTTGACAGCAATGCGTATTTGCAGGCAGATGGCTGGGGATTTAGAAGATTTGCTCTTAAGAATTCCTTGCAGCTTAACGAAGGAACGAACGAGGTTGTATTTAAGGTGTATAACCGATCGGTAACAGGCACAGTAAGCTCTGACGGAACTCCGCATATAGGATGTCATGCCGGATTTGACTATATTTCGATTGAGAAACTCAAAACTCTTGATAATTTATCTGTTTCAATCGACAGCACTATTGCTGTGGGAGATTTGAAAGCGGTCACAGTAAAGAGCGGAGATACTGTTGTGAAAATCAGTGATGTAAGCAGCATGACGTGTTCTTCCTCAATTGAAAATATTGTCAAGATAACAGCGTTAAACGATCAGTATTACATAACGGGTTTGGAACCGGGAACAACCGTTATTAAGGTTGAGATAAGAGTGAATTCTTCCGATATTGAAACGGTTATATTGGAAGCTGACGTAACGGTTACGGCAGAAAGTGATGTTTATATTACGGATGCATATGTCAATGATGACGGAAGTTTTTCGTTCACTGTTAACAACAACCAATTTGATGACCTGAACGGTGTAGCGTATGCGGCTTGTTATGACGGAGGACTTCTGAAAGATGTTAAATTCTTTGAAATAAAAAATCTTTCATTCTCAGAGGATTGTACAGGAGTGTTCAAGGACTATAATTCGGCATATACAACAAAAATAATGATTTTTGATAGTATGGGAAAAATGATTCCTCTGATGAAAGCAAAAGAATTATAAAAGAAAAAAGCTTTGTGAGGCTGTATTTTTGCAGTCTCACAAAGTCCTATTACAATGTTTCAAAAAGAAATGTTAACAGAATTATGTTTCAAGAAAGGAGGTGTTTTAGTGAAAAAGTATTTGTTTAGTTTGAAAAATTTTATTTGCCTTTTCCTTTTTTGCTTATTGCTCACCATATCGGAAAATGTTTTTGCGGAAAATATAATAACCGATATTATACCAAAGGGGAATATCGGTGTTTTTGAAGCGGGAGATACGGTAGAGTATACGTTAAAACACAATGTTTCGCCCAACAGCCGTATTATAAGTTATCGGTTAACGGACATGAGCGGCAGATTAATGGTTGAGGAAAAACTGTGGCTGAAAGCAAATTCACAGGAAACTGTTTTAAGCCTTGACAATTTGAAGGTGGGTTGGTATCGTATAAGATTTTACAGCGGCACAGAGGAAATAACCGATCAATATTGCAGTGCGGCAGTGGTGATGCCGTATGAAGGACGCGGGGGGGGTTCGGATTCTCCGCTGTGCATGGATCTTGCGGGGCAATATGCAAATTTTGACAGTGCCGCATATAACTCATCGTGGAGCGATGATGACAGAGCCGCATTTTCGAGAGCAATGAAGCTTGCCGGATTTGGATATGTGCGTGAAAGAGTCGGTGACAGAGATACGGGAACAGCGTCTTACCAAACCATAACTGCTCAGACCTCGTCACTTGCCGAGCAGGGTTTGAAGATTTTAAATGAGTTTTCATCCGGCGGAACATACGAGGAGGATTTGTATACAACATATGCGCGAGCATATAATAACGGCAGAGCATATAGAGGAAAGATATATGCGTGGGAGGGTGCAAATGAGCCGGATGCAATACGTACAAGTCTCACGGCTGATATGGAAGCGTCTGTGTTTAAAGCGTCGGCTCTCGGAATACTTGATTCTAATGCAAAGGCAATTAAAATATCACCCTCAATGTATGATTATCACAGCACCGACTTTATGGAAACATTGATGCAGAACGGTATTTTGGACTATGCCGATGCGATAAATATTCACTCGCACAAAGGCTTTGAAAACAAACCGTATCTTTCATTCCCGGATAAGATAGTGAAAACAGCAAAAGAGCTTGCGACAGTTTACGGAGGAGGGAAAGCGGTTTGGTGTACAGAGGCAGGACTTTCTTGTCCTAACGATGAGCAAGCGGATGTCTATGATTCAAGTCAGTATGCTCTGGCGAAATACGCTGTAACCTCGGCTGCGGAATCCTTTGCAAACGGAGGAACAGACAAACATTTCTATTTTTTGGGAAGATATTATGCGGGTTCAAATGAATCAATGGGTATATTTACAAAAAACAATATGCCGTATTCGGCATATTCCGCACTTGCCAATATGACATATCATTTAGAAAACGGCAGAATAAAAGGTGTTCTGAAAAACCTTCCGGACGGAATGCACGGTTATGTGTTTGACAGAGGAGCGGATGACGTTGCAATTATTTGGAATGAAGGCGAAGAAGGCAGTTATATACAGCTTGAAACTGCAAGTGACGCAAAGATAGTTGATTTGTTGGGCGTAAACGAGGAGATGACTTATTCACCGCAAAACAAGATGATAAGTGTTAAAGTTACGGATTCTCCTGTAATAGTTGAATTTTCGGAACACTTAAGTTCTAAGAATTACTATACAAAAACTTATCCCGAATACGGGACAAACGGTGTAAACGTACAGTCTGTTTCGGACGCAAAGAGGATAATTGTTCGTCAGCGTTGGGATGCTCCCACGATAGAAAACAGTGAATATGTTATTTCTACCGGCAAAGAATATAAGATTTATCTTGATGTTTGCAATCTTTCGAGCAGTGAAGCGAACGTTGAGATTATTCCTGATATAAGTGATTCGCTTGAAGTAACGGGCAACAAAAATTCTGTAACTGTTTCGCCGAGGAAGAGTGAAGTGATTGAATACACTGTAAAAATAAAGGATTCATATAAAAGAGCCGGAGATGCGTATATAAGCTTTGGCGGAGTTTTAGGAGAAGAAAAAATCTCACCGTCAACTGCAAAATGCCGCTTGGAGGCAGACAAGTCAGCCTGCGTATTGTCGGCAATTAACAGTGCGAAAGATGCCTCGTCATGGGTAGAGGGTATAGACGGCACCACCGTCATATCACAGAACGGAAACGGCACGCAAATTGACGGTGTTCCCAGAGATCCGGGCAATTTCTGGTGTTTTCCGTATGTAAGGACGCTGATCGAGGAAACAAAAGACAGCGAGGGACTGTATTTTAAACTCAACGTTCCGGCTGAATATGCGGCGTCGGGAGAAAATTTCCTCGGCAGAGTATGGGTTAGAACCTACTCCGATAATATCGGTTTCCTATATGATATAAGCGATTTCGCAGCGGGAGAAACAGAATACTATATTCCTTGGAATAAGTTTTATATGAGACTTGCCGGAACGATGACCGGCGTTGACCCCAATGATATAGCTGAAATTGCGATAGGATTTAATTCGTGGGATACAAGCAGAGTGAGAATGATATACACCGTGTCCGATATGTCGGTTTATACATATGAAAGCGCTGAAAACGATATATGTCCTACAATACAGCTTTCCGGCATTAACAACGGAGCGGTACTCAGAGAGAAACAAAATCTGTGCGTTAGCGGAAATATACCGGAGGGTCTTTACAATATAAAGGTTTATTTGAATTATGCACCTTATGAAGATTTCTCTGTTTCCGGTGATAACCTTACGATAAATCTTTCCGCACTTAATGAAGGCGCATACAAGCTGTTTGTGACGGGAGAATGGAAATACGGTTTCGTAAGCCGCGAAAGCATAGATTTTTATTTGAGGGCAAAGGACGATTACTATGCAGAAGGGACATTTTACAAATAAATATATTTAAAATCAAGAGGAGAGTGACGTAATTTTGAAGATAAAAACAAAATTTTCAGCAATGAGTTTTATACTTGTCTTAAGCTTTGTTCTCGGAATAGGACAATACTCGACAGTGTTTGCGGAGCAAGTGAGCTGCACTGTTAAGGGTACTGATTTCCTTGAGTCCAATGAGGGCTTTAGCAAGTATAATGATATGGCTGTAATAAAAAAAGCATCGGAAAGTGATATTGGTTTCACGTTAGACATTGCAATCGAAAAAGAGTGCGAATATGTGCTAAAGTTTGTTGCCGCAGCGGCAACAAGCTATGTTGTTAATCTGAGTAAAGTAACTCTTTCGATTGACGGTGCCGAGCCGTTGTCCCTGGAAGAAGATTTCGATTATGAGCTTTCGGAAGAGGACAGAATGTATACAAAGAGCAGTTTCACTGCAAAGGATAACATAACTTTTTCCGAAGGAGTCCATACATTTACGTTTACCGGCGCGCCCCAAAACGGCGGCGTGCGTTTCGGAATCGATACGGTTACTGTGGAAGAGTATGCTGAGCCTTTGCCGGAGGGGATTATCGTTGCAGGCAATACCAAGATTGAGGTTGAGGAAGTATCGGAAAGTGCAAATATAATCAGCAATTCCAATACAAGCGGCGGCAAGGCATGGATTGCTTTCGGAACAGATTCTGAGGAAACGATTGAATTTCCGTTTTATGTACCGGAAAAAGGCATATACAATATGAATATGTCGGGAGCTTGCTCTGCTGCAGGCTCATGGCTTTCTCCGATTTCATACAAGATAGACGATGGCGGCAAAAAGGAAATAGACGGAAGCTTTGCTTCGATTGAAGCACCGCAGCTGGGCGGTAATTATTCGGACCTGAAAATGAGTATTTACCGCTGCGTATCGGGAGTTGAGCTGGAAAAGGGATACCATAAAGTAACGTTTTTCATTACCAACAGAACGCAAGACGGCGGAGGAGTTTACGGTGCGATAGATTATATTGAGTTTAGAAAATCACTTGATTTTTCTACGTTTAATATAGGTTCGGAGTCGGATTATATCGAAATAGGAAAAAGTATTCCTTTAGGCTTGTATTCCGGCGGAGAAGAAGCGGACGAACGAGATTTGTTTACGGCTCTTGAGTATAATGTTGTTCAGAAAGATATCGCTGAGGTTAAAGACGGACTTATGTACGGTTTGAATTACGGACCTGCAACGGCGACACTGCAAATAAAATCGAACGATGAGGTTTACAATTTCTCATCGGATTTTTATGTAACGGATAAAAATGGGCTGGCCGTAAAAGCTGTGACAAAGAGCGGAAACAACATTACGGTAACGGTTAAGGCATTTAAAGATTACATCGCGGAGGATTATATAAAAATATATGTTTACGGTGCCGAAGAAGATAAGCTTCATTCCGTAAAAAACGAATATACAATCAGACTGTCCAATATGACACAAGGCGAAGAAAAAGAATATGTGCAAGCGGTTGAGGCGAAAGCAGGCGATAAAATTAATGCAGTTCTGTATAATGATGCGTCAGAATATGTGAGTGTTTATGCACAGTGCTTTGCCGATTAATATTAATTGAAGGAGAATGGAGAATGAGGATAAAAAATAAAATAATATCCGTATTGATGAGCCTCTGTATGATTACATCGATGATTCAGTCGGCTGTACCAGTTTCTGCCGAAGATAACTTTAAGCTGCGTGTTGAGGCTGAGGATTACACGGAATTAAGCGGCGAAGTGTACGAATGGAGCGAGGGGGCTGCAAGCGGTGGAAAATATATGTATACAAGCAGCAGTGACGGCAATCGTGACGTCGTTCATCAGCTTGCATGGGAATTCAGTGTGCCGGAGTCGGGCTACTATAAAATAACGGGTGCCGCAACGAAGCGGAATGTGCATTGGATAAGTGATTATATAGTGTATGTAAATGATGAATCCAATAAGGTTGAAACATATACTTCTATCAGCGACATACCAAACCTTGCAAGCAATTCAATGGAAACCAATTCATGGGGTGTGTTTTATCTTGAAAATGGCAAAAACAAATTGTACTTCAGAAGTGACCGCAACGATCCGATTTCCGGCAGCGGAAAATACAGCTCATACATAGATTATTTTGACGTTGAAAAGGCAACAAGCAGCGATCTGAAATTAACAAAGGTTAAATTCTCCGACAGACTGATAGGTTTTTACGAGAATACGGAAAACGTTGTCTTGGAGCTTGACTATTCAATGAAGCTTGACAAGGAGAAAAAGTACAGTTTATATATTGAGGATGCTTGGAAAAGACCGGTTATGGACAAGGAAATTGTAGCAGGAACCGGAGATAAGGCATTGTTTGCTCTGGGCAGATTTAAAAACGGCTGGTACAGAATCTATGTTAAAGATGAGAGCGGGAAGTTAGTCAACGATTATATGGCGTTTACAGTAGTGACGCCGCTTAAGGACAGGACAAATAAGGACAGCAGTATTGCAACCGACGTTGCGGCAACATATGATTATTATTGTATGGATATGCCGGAGGAAATTGCAAGAGTCTTAAAGCTGCAGGGATTTAACTGGATTCGCGAAAGAGCAAATACTTGGTATAAGCGTGAGGATGCCGAGAATAAAATGCTTGAAGAGGAAAAAAAACAGGGATTTAATATAACAAGTATAACCGAGTATAAATACGGAGAGGTTAATAAAATCAAAGAATTTGACCTCTATGATGTATACAAGGATTTTCGTGATGTAACAAAGCTCAATCCGGCATTGGTTGATATGTATGAGTTCCAGAACGAGCCGGATTTGTGGAAAAGACCGCCGGAGCTTCCGGACAGCCAAATTGCAATGCACAAGGCTATAACGATAGGACTGTTGGATTCGGGTGAGGATCCGTATGTTGCAATGGCGGGCAATGCTTATGTGGGTGATTATATATTCTTTGATTTGCAGCTGCAAAACGATATGATGAAATATTCAAATATATATAATTTCCACGCATACGACGGTCTTTCCGCAAAGTCGGAGTACGCAAGAAAGGTTTCAAACGCATATTCTCCGGAGGACAATATAAGACCTGTATATGCAACCGAAAACGGTTTGGCTTGTTGGCCGGGCGATGACGGAATTTTCCCCGAAAACGAGCAGATAAATCAAGCAAGATATGCCATAACAGGTGCAATCGATTTGCTTACAACAGGAACGGATAAAAGATTCTATTTCCTTTCGCGTCCGTGGAGTTCGCCGGGAGGAAGTGTCGGAACATTCCATTCGACAACATATCAGCCGTATCCTATAACTGCTGTTTTTGCAAACATGATAACACAGCTTGGAGAGGCGGATTATAGAGGAATAATGACGAATATGCCGGAGGGCGTTAAGGCTTTTCTGTTTGACGACGGTGCCGGACATGATACGGCGGTTATCTATTCAAACAACCAGAATTATATAAACCTTAAGGCTGATAAGATAACATACAGCGATATGTATGGTTATGAAGAAACCAAATATGCGGATAAGGACGGAAACATAAAGCTTTTGGTATCTGCCGATCCGATATTTGCAAAGTTTGACGGCAGATGCGATGAAAGCCTTTACTATGATGCAAATTATGATACTTGCGAGCTTAAGAAGATAACGCTTGATACAAACGACAGAATCGTTTTAAATGCACTTTGGGACGATCAGGACTATAACGACACGATGGTTATGAGTAAAGGATATATATTCCAAGGCGAAGAAAACGAGCAGCAGCACATTTCATTAAGAGTATATAATCTTAACGATGAAGAAGTTGAGGGAACGATAGAGGTAACTCCCGAGTATGACGGAATATTTGATATAGCAATTGAAAATCCGGATTTTAAACTTAAGCCTTTTGAACAGACGGTTGTTAAAATAACGCTTACGACGCAAGGCACGAAGAGACCGGGTACAAGCGGAGATATAAAGTTCTGCGGCAAGCTCAAAGACGGAAGAGAGCTTTCGCCCGCAGTTTGCAGATATTGGTTCTATCAGCTTAACCAGGAGGTTAAGGATGAAGACATGACCATTTTTGACGGATATGAGTTCGGTGAGAATTGGGATTTGACCAATATAGAGGTGCCGGGAATTATAACCGCGGACACAGATGTCGAAAACAGAAAGATAACAATGCATTTTGACCACAACGGCGGAAGAGTCGGCTGGCTGTTCCCGAAATTTTATCTTAAGGACCAAACACCCGAAACTATGAAAATGGTGAAAGAGTCCGACGGTATTGTGTTCAGAAGACAAAATTCCGGAAACGCTGTGGGCGGAACAAATAACACTACCTTGTTTGCGGTTATGAAGGACGGTCGTTCATATTGGAGCGGTGACGGTTCGGGAGTTCCTTTCTCCACAGATGAATTAACGCTCACGTACCCATGGGAGGTATTTGCGCTCTATTCATCTCCTCTCGGTCTTAATGATGTGCGTGACTTCAATCCTGAAGAAATTGATCATATAATGTTAGGAGTTTCCGGTTCGTCGGTAGACTCACCGATACCTGATACTACAATTTGGGATTTTGGCGTTTATAAGGCTTCAAGCGACATTCAAACGGCGCATAACGGAAAGATGATAATAAACGGTGCAGAAAACGAACAGCACTTTAAAAATGCGGCGGAGCTTAAGCTTTCGGTTGATTTGCCGACAACAGAGGAAGTGGACGATATACGAGTAGTGTGTGGAACGAAGATATATAATAAATGGAAAAGAGAAGGCGATAAGGTTATTATCGATACATCCGATCTTAAGAGAGGGTATTATACATTTAATATATCCGCGAAAAACAGAGTAGATTACAGGTATATAAGCGTTGTGAACTTCTATATCGACAATTAAAGGAGTTGAAGTGAATGAAAAAATATATAGGATTATTTTGTGCGGCTGTGACGCTGTCAGCCTCAATATGCACGGTGAACGGTCAAGATGAGAAATTCTCTTTTACGAATGCTGCCGGAACAAATATTATGGAGATAAAAACATCTCTTGGGGAGCTTGCGGCGCCCCAAAACGTTACGGTAACCGTATATGATTCTGATGGTGCGGTCAACTTTGCGTATGTGCTTACTGCGGGACTTGACGGAAAAGCCGAAATCTCATATATAAACGACGGTAAAAGCGGCGATTACACCTGCTATTTCGGAGTTAGAGGAGAGAGTGAACCGACGGTATTGAAGGTTGAAGATTTTAAGGGAAGCGAATTTTGGACTGCATATATTGCAGACGCAAACCAATATGCAAAATCTGGTAATGCGGTGGAATTGATTAAGCATATAACCGACAATGACAAGATAATAAATCTTAATTTGGATTTTTATAATTCTCTTGCCGATAAAACCGCAGTTGAGAAAATTATTCTTAGAGATTATAAAGAATATAAACAGCTAAAGGACATAAAGGGAGTATTCGGAGGCTCGGTTTACGTTGCAATGCTTAATGCGGAGCCGTCAAAAGACGTTCTTGAGAAAATATTGGCAGACAATGAGAAAACGGCATATTTGGATATTAATGCCAATATTCCTGTGGGTGAGAACAGTGCAGTTTTAAATGAGCTTTCACAGGAAACGCGAAACGGTATTTTATCGGAGATTTGTAAAACTGCCTATTCATCTCCGTCGGAGCTGACAGAGGCATTTGTTGAGAAAACTCTGTTTTGCGGAATAAAAGCCGCAAAAAACTATGATGAGGTTAAGCGACTTTTGACGGCATACGGCAATGCGGGAAAAATATCGGTTTCTATCGGAACAAATGTTGTGAATGAAACAGCTGCATTCAAAGAAATGCAGGGAAAGTCGTACGGAAGTTATAAGGACGTTGAAAATGCGTATAAGAATATTGTGAACGCAAAAAACTCAGCCACACACGGAAGTAACAGCGGCGGCGGTGGCGGTGGCGGGTCGTATACTGTTACCGTTAAACAAAACGTACCTTCCGAAAATAACGATAAACCGGTTACGGAAATTAAACAGGAAACGGTGCATTCGGGAAAAATGTATTTTAATGATATAGAGGATTCCAAATGGGCACTTCAGGCGATAAATTATCTTTATGAGAATAATATCATAAACGGAAACGATAACGGCGGATTTGAACCGTCAAGAGATGTTATGCGCCAGGAATTCGTGAAGATGCTTGTTTTATACAGAAATATTGAAGTCGGCAGCTCCGAAACTCCGTTTTCCGATGTTGACCAAAATCAATGGTATGCTCCGTATATCGCGGCTGCGTATAAAAACAAAGTTTTTTTCGGATATGATGATACAACCTTTGGTGTAAATCACGGAATAACAAGACAGGAGGCTGTTACAGCGGTATATCGTCTGATGGTTGCCGCGGGATGTGATGTAGCTCCGGAAGAAGGATTTACATTTAAAGATGACAGCGCAATAGACGAATGGGCAAAAACAGCTGTTTACGCTCTGCGCAATGCCGGAATTATTTCGGGAAGAACGAAGGAAATCTTCTCACCGAAAGAACAGATGACGAGGGCGGAAGCAGCTGTGCTTATCTACAATACGAGAGAGTATTTTACGGAAAAGGCAGAGTGATGTAAAACAAAGAAAATTCGTAATGGAGATTAACGTGAAAGATTTGTAGGGGCGATTCACGAATCGCCCTCCTGCGGTACGGTCTGCCGCCGGTGGTATCCCTAAAACCTCTAAAGGGACGATGTGGGCATCGTCCCCTACACCGGTAACCGCATAACACCGTCAAACAACAATTTATAGTTGAGCAACAACGTTTTAATGATATTGATACTTTTTTAAGTTATTGATACTTTGGTATCTTTGTTTTTTGAACTTTTATGTTATATTGTTAATTGAAAGAAATAAGCAGTGTGTTAAAATAAATTTATAAATAAAAAAATCTAAGGAGGCAAATTATGAAAAAAATCTTTTCAAATTTAAAAAAAGCAACAGCGTTGACACTTGCTGCGGCGCTTTTGATTCCGTGTCTGTCGGGATGCGGAGAGAAGACCGGCAAGAAGAATGACGACAGAATTACAATCAGCGTAAGCAATGCGCCGAAAGAGGAGAACAACCCGGAGCGCTACAAGCAGTTTATGGAGCAGATTGCACGTTTTGAGGAGAAATACCCAAACATTCACGTTGTGGGTGATGAGTGGGCATTTGATCTTCAGACATTTGCGGCAAAAGCTGAAGGAGGTACTCTTCCTACCATATATTACATACCGTTTACGCAGACAAAGAATCTTATGAGACTCGGTTATGCCGTTGACATTACAAAACAAATAAACGATTACGGCTATTATGATATTATAAGCGACTACACCATGGAAAACATCTCACACGACGGCAAGATATATTATATGCCCAGAGACCTTTATACCATGAACCTCACTGTTAATATGAATCTTTTCCGTGAGGCGGGACTCGTTGACGAGAACGATACTCCGAAGATTCCGAACACATATGATGAGCTGTTGGAAACAGCAAAAATCATTAAGGAAAAGACAGGCAAAGCGGGATTTATGATGCCTGCAACCGGCGTAGGCGGCTGGGAGTTTACTGTTTTTGCATGGGCATTCGGAACACAGTTTATGGAAGAAAACGACGGAAAATATACAGCTACCTTTGATTCACCGGAGTGCATCGAGGCGCTGCAGTTTATAAAGGATATGAAGTGGAAGTATGATGTTCTGCCGGATAATATCTTTATCAATATTGAAGAGCAAATGAAGCTCATGGCAACAGATCAGTGTGCGATGTGCATTTCAAACTATGATGCAACTCAAAATATGGCGGGCAACTTCGGCATGAAAGCAGATGATATAGGCGTTGGAAATCTCCCGGCAGGTCCCAAACGCAGGGTTACGCTCGTAGGAGGAAGTTATGCGTCATTTGCTCCGAATGCAACACAGGAACAGCTTGATGCTGCATTTAAGTACCTTACGTTTGAAAACGATGTTTTGAACTTTGACGATGCCGCAAAGAAAACGATGGAAGATAAGGTTAAGCTTGATATCGAGCTTGGTTATATTGTAGGTCTCAAAGGACTGAGCATTTGGAACAACAATTCAGAATATCAGAAGTATGCGGATGAGCTGCAGGAGAAGCTGTGCAACGTTAATCCGAACCACATAAAGGCATATAATGACCAAAGCGGTATAGAATTCCAGACCGAAGAGCCGGTATGCGCATCAAACCTGAACGATACTCTTGCGGCTTGTATTCAGGAGGTATTGACGGATAAAGACGCAGATTGTGCCGCTATACTCAAACAGGCAAACAGTGATTTCCAGAAAAATTACTTAGACTACGAATAAGATGTAAACAGTTTGGAAAAAGATAAGCGGCGAATCATGCTGTTGTTTAGGGCAAAGTACGACTGCGCCCCTCACAGCGGCAATCTGCCTGCTTCTCTTTTCCCAAACATCATTGGTGAAAGGAGTTCGAATTAAAACAATGAGAGACGCTGCAAATACCTCGACAAATCTGTTTAAACGCAGAAACAATCCTTTGTCCAATAAGTTAAGACATAATGCGATGGGATGGATTTTTCTTCTCCCGGCGCTGTTCTGTATATACTTTTTCGTGTTGAGACCGACTGCAATGGGAATTTATTGGTCATTCTTTAACATGAAGGGCTACACAATAACAGATTTTATCGGGTTTGACAATTATAAAAGAATACTTTCGGACACATTGTTCCTGAAAATCTTATCCAATACATTGAAGTATGTTGTAATTTCTCTGGCGGTAAGCTTTTTCTTGCCGGTCCTTATGGCTATATGCTTAAATGAAATGAGGCACTTTCGTGATACATTTCGCTTTTTTACATATCTGCCGTATGTTTTGCCCGGTGTTGCGTCGCTTTTATTGTGGTACTTTATATACTATCCAAACGAAGGCGGATTACTGAATATGCTGCTTTCTTATCTCGGAGCCAGTCCATACGGTTGGCTCCAGGATCAGAGGTTTACGATATTATATATTGTAATCAGTATATCATGGGGAAGCGTAGGCGGTACTGCAATTTATTATTATGCTGCAATTCAAGGCATTAACACTGATTTGCTTGAAGCTGCAATAGTGGATGGTGCGGGATTTTTCAGCAGAATAAAAAATGTTGTCCTGCCGCAGATATCAAATGTTATACTTTTGATGCTGGTAACACAAATTATAGGAGTTTTTTCAATAATGGAGCAGCCTATGCAGATGACAGACGGCGGGCCTAACAACGCATCGATGACGCTGGGACTTTTAAGCTATCGATATGGATTTGTTGACTTTAAGCCGCAGCTTGCTATGGCGGTCGGTTCGGTCATGTTTGTAATACTGATGATATGTACAAGCTTCTATTTCCATCTGAATAAAAAAGCGGAGGACAATTTCTGATTTTTATCCGTTAAAAAATATTACCCGTAATTTAATGGGAGAATGGAGAAAAAATGTTAAAAGACAAAACGAGTCATTCAACAATACTAACAAATTTTGACATGAAAAAGCCCGGCTATAAGCTTTTGTATGCCGGCATTCTCATCATAATGATATTCATAGTATTGATAAGTGCTGTACCGGTTATATGGATTATGCTTTCAGGCTTTAAAGATGTTAAAGAAATGTATGCTGTACCTCCTACATTTCTGCCGAAAAAAATAGAGTTTTCAAAGCTTGCCGAGGCATGGGAAGGTATGAAATTCTATAAATATTATATTAATACGTTCATAATGGCGGGAGGTGCCGTGATTCTCAGCAATGTTGTTTGCGGTATGGCGGGCTATGCATTTTCAAAGCTAAAACCAAAAGGCTCAAAGGCGATATTTATGATTTGTTTTTGGATAATGCTTTTGCCAGGAACGGTTCGTACGGTTCCACTGTATATGACAATTAAGGAATTTCCTATTTTTCATTTCAGTATGATGGATTCGTATCTTCCTCTATGGCTGTTTGAATGTTCAAACATATTCAGAATAATATTGTTTAAAAACTTTTTTGACACAATATCATATTCTATTTTTGAAGCGGCAACCATTGACGGAGCAGGAGAGCTTTCCATATTCATGAAGATCATTATACCGCTCAGTAAGCCGGTATTTATGGTTAGCAGTCTGTTCTGCTTTACGTCGCAGTTCGGACAGTTCTTCTGGCCGTATCTGACTATAAGCGATCCGAACAAAACAGTTCTCGGTGTGCAGATATTCAGGATGAACCAGAGCAACTATACTCTTGATTATCAGATGATAGCATTGTTGTTCGCTATTGCACCGCTCCTGATAGTTTATGCGCTGTTCCAAAAACAGATTATAGGCGGAATTAATCTCGGCGGAGTCAAAGGGTAATCAAGGAAAGCGGGCAATTATAACGAAGTGAAAGAACTTATGAGTGCTTATGCTGCAGCGGGAAAAATCAGCGTTGATCAGTCCGCGTCAACAGAGGTTTTATCAACAACCTATAAAAATATGAGGGGAAAAACCTATAAGAGCTATCGGGAAATAGAGGACGGATTTAAAACATATCTGTCTCAGGCAAAAGGAAGTATCAGCACTACCACCGGCGGCGGAGGTGGCGGTTCATCAAGCGGCGGTTCTTTCAAGATCACAGAACCGGTTTCTAAGCAGACGGATGGTGAAAATAACAAAGGAGAAACGGTGCGGCAGGAAAGCGGCGTGATTTCTGCTCCGATGTATTTTAAAGATATTGAAGACTCCAAATGGGCTTTGTCCGCAATTAATTATTTGTATGAGAATAAAGTTATTTCCGGAAACGGAGACGGCACTTTCTCACCGAGCAGATATGTTTCAAGACCGGAATTTGCAAAAATGCTGGTCAGCCTCAGAAAGTATGAAATAAGTGCAAATCAGTCGCCGTTTAGTGATGTTGATAAAGGGGCGTGGTATGCACCATATGTCACAACCGCCTATGAAAAAAATTTAATCACAGGCTATGAGGACGGAAGCTTTGGTATTTCTGCAGGCATCACCCGTCAGGAGGCAGCGTGCGTGATTTACCGTCTTATTCGGGAAGAAGGAGATATTGACCGCCTGAAGGATCGCACGTTCACGTTTGCAGATGATGCGAACATAGGTGAATGGGCAAAGGAAGCGGTTTACACACTTTATGCAAATGGTGTTATCAGCGGAAGAAGTGCAGAGATATATTCTCCGTCCGAAACGTTGACAAGGGCAGAGGCAGCAGTACTTTTGTATAACGCAAGGACATTCTTTACAGAATAAGAGTAAAAGGCATAAAAAAATTGAAAGGAAGGAAAGAGTATTATGGTTGTTAAAACCCCCCCTATGGGATGGAATTGCTGGAATACGTTCGGCAAGAATATCAACGAAAAATTGATAATGGAAACTGCCGACGCATTGATTGAAAAAGGTTATAAGGATGCGGGATATGAATATCTTGTAATAGATGACTGCTGGGCGCTCAAGGAGAGAGACGAAAACGGTCATTTGGTTGCCGATCCCGAAAAATTCCCTCATGGCATGAAGTATCTTGCCGATTACATACACAGCAAGGGTTTAAAATTCGGAATGTATTCTTGTGCGGGTACGATGACTTGTGCCGGTTATCCGGGAAGCTTCGGCCACGAATACGAGGACGCAAAAACCTTTGCATCATGGGACGTGGATTTCTTAAAATACGATTTCTGTTATTTCCCGAATTCAAACGATGCAAGGAACTCATATCTTACTATGGCGATGGCACTGCGTTCGTGCGGCAGGGATATTTTATACTCGACGTGCAATTGGGGAACCGATGAGCCGTGGAAGTGGATGCGTTCGATAGGTGCCGATATGTATCGTTCGAGCGGAGATATCAGTGATAATTTCAGCAGTATATTGAGAATTATCAGGGGACAGGAAAATAACTTTTCGATGTCCGGACCGAGCTGCTTTAATGATTTGGATATGCTTATTGTCGGAATGTACGGCAACGGCAACGTCGGTGTGAGCAACGGATGTACGGACGATGAATATACGATTCATTTCGGACTTTGGTGTATGTACGGAACTCCGTTGATGATAGGCGGAGATATAAGAAACGTAAATGAGTTCTCAAGAAAGCTGATGCAGAATAAAGAACTGATTGCAATCAATCAAGATCCCGAATGCAGACCGCCGGTAGTGATTCTCGATAAGTTCTTTTGGAAAGAAAACAGAGTTCTGTTTAAAATTCTGTCGAATAATGAATATGTTATCGGAATGTTTAACTTTTACGATGAGAAAAAAGATATAGCATTTTTCTTGAAAGACTTGGGCATTCCGTATGAAACAGGCAAGGGACTGAAGCTGCATAATGTTCTTACCGGCGAAGACATTGGATTGGTTCGCGATTATTATATAGCAAATATAAAGGGACATAGCTGCCTCATTCTAAAAGGAGAAATTGCAGATGCATAAGTGTATTCAATGCAATAAGGGAATGTCAAGTGACGAGGTTGCTCTGTACAAAAGACTTATTTACAGAGGAGCGACGGATAATTTCAGATGTATAGATTGTCTTGCGAAAAATCTATGTGTAAGCGTGTCTGATTTGGAAGAAAAAATCAGACACTTCAAGGAAATGGGTTGTACATTATTTAATACGAATTAAATTTTATAAGGTGAGAATATGGATAAGATATTGAAAAAAGGTTACTATTCAGGTATCAAAAAGCCAGTAAAAAAGCCATTGTGCAAAACGTAGAATTTAAAAAATAAATTTTTAATAAAATTTTATCATTCAAAGAGGTTATCCATACATGAAACAGCTATTGTGAAAACAATGCTCATTGTTTTCACAATAGCGTGTGCCGATGTGGATAACCTCTTTTGTTTCTATGTAAATTCGTATCCGATCAATAAACCCACGTCAAAAGAGCCTGATTTGGTCTATAGACCTTATCAGACCCTTTTAGTTATCTTACAGTATTCAGGCAAATATTCCGACCATGGCAGCATCCTTATCAGCTGCTGTTTTCTTGGTTTTTCTCCAAGCTTTGGCAGTTCACTTAAGAGGTATATTAAATACCCGAACACATCCAATTTATTAAGTTTTGCACATTCTATCATTGTGAAGCATAATGCGCTTGCTTCTGCTCCTTTGGAAGTGTCGCTGAATAAAAAATTCTTCCTCGCTATCACAAATGGTTTTACCGCACGCTCTGCTCTGTTATTCGTAAGCTCCAGCCGTCCGTCTGTAAGGAAGCCTTCCAGTTCCTTTTTGTTATTCAGCGAATAATTGACTGCTTTGTCAAGTGCCGATCCTTTGGGGGCATCTATTTTTTCTAACAGATTCCAATACTTACTCAACAACGGTTTTATCTTGGCTATGCGTTCTGTATATATGCTTTCTGTTCCCATGCCAACAAAGCCCTTCTCTACAGTAAATATCTCCTCTACTATAGATAGTGCCTGTGCTGCCTTGCTTCCCTCTGCTTTTATTCCTTTAGGCAGGCAATCAATCCATTTCCTGCGTGAATGCGCCTTATTCAAGATCTCGAATAAGGCGCATTATCCGAGAACTATCATTATCAGGGGAAAACCGAATAAATCACGCCATTATGCGCTTTCTAAGGCTATTGCTTGAATAACGATACTTGTTGTATAATTTCGTTATGGTGTATAAACCGAGACATTAATACAACAGGAGGTTCATTATGAAAGGAAAACCAATACAATTTCAATTTTTGGCAAGAGCTGTATTAACAGAATTAGAAGCATTGGGCTACAAGAATTCAACTCTTACAAATTATCGCAGAATTTATGCTCGTATCGAAAACTTTATGAGCGATAATTCTATTGAGGGATATTCTCCCTTTGTCGGAAAAGCATTTGTTGCAAACATTATCCTGATGATACCAAAGCTCGTAGATCTGTGACCTTAATGATCAGAAGACTTGACGATTATTTGAATAACGTCCCTTACAGATGTCATAGAGTCATAAAAGCAGTGCGTGTGCCGGCTGATTTCAAGCAGATTTTTGATGATTATCTTGTGTACTGTACTGACAACGGTAACAAGTCCGCAACGATCAACCGTAAGAAAGGTTTTTGCTTGATATTCCTGCAATTCCTTGTTGAGATAGGCTTAAAGGACATTTCATTAATCACTGCCGAAACAGTCGCAAAGGGTTGTCTGAGATACAGCAATAAGGACGGGTATGCCTCACTTCGTCAATTTCTGAAATATCTTTTTGAACGTGGAATAATTGCAAAAGATCTCTCAGCAATAGTTTCATATTTCAAACGCAGACAAACCGTTCCGACCGTATATTCTCCGGAGGAGATAAGAAAGATTGAAGGGGCTATTGACACATCTACAGATACAGGCAAACGAAATCTATCAATTATTCTGCTTGTCACCAGAATGGGACTTCGTTCGGGAGATATCGCATCGCTGAAGCTATCAGAGATAGATTTTTCTTCGGGTCACATTGATCTGATACAGGAAAAGACCGGGAAACCGTTATCCATATTTATGCCGCAGGATGTGTCATTTGCATTGAAGTCATATATCGGAATCGCTGCCAATGATTTATTGGACGGATACGTTTTTCATAGCATGAAAGCTCCACATGGAAGAATTACCACAAGCATTATACGTCATATTGTTCAAGAATGCATCATTTCCGCCGGTATTGATATGAACGAAAGAAAGCATGGTCCTCACGCTCTGCGTTCCTCACTTGCAAGCTCTCTTGTCAGTGGTGGAGCTTCATATGATACTGTAAGAAAAATACTCGGGCACACAGCCCCAAACGCAATAAAGCATTATGTTAAAACGGATATTGAAAGGCTCAGACAATGTGCTATTTCTCCGCCCATACCCACAGGCATTTTTCTTGACCTGATTTGCGGAAGGAGGCGGATATGATATGTTTGTGAGTATTTATCATGAAGAGCTTGAACAGTATTACGAGCTTCGCTCAGCAGTTCTAAGCGACAGTGCCGGCAAACATGAGCTTTGTTATCTGAAACGCTTTGATAAATATATCTCGGATAATTTATACTGTGGAGAAGATGAATTATCGGAAGCGTTTATGTGCAAATGGGTATCTATTTTAAAAGGAGCAGATAGTTCAAAAGAAAACGAGATCATAGAAATTCGGCAGTTTCTGAATTATCTTAATATGAATGGTAACAACGCTTTCATACAAATAATTCTTAAAGTCCCTAATGACTATTCTCCGTATATTTTCAGTAACAAAGAGCTTGAATTGATTTTCCAATTTGCGGATAATACAACCGTCAATACCAAGAAAGCCTGCAAGTATCTTCCGATAGAATTCCCTGTGATCTTAAGGCTTTTGTTCAGCTGCGGACTTCGCATCGGCGAAACTGTTAGGATACAAATGAAAGATGTTGATCTTAAAAACGGTGTTCTGAAGCTCATAAACACCAAGTGCGATAAACATAGGATTGTTCCTATGACAGAAAAAATGACAGACATACTCTCAAAGTATTGTCTTGCTGTGGGGCATCCCGAAAATGACGAGGCATGGCTGTTTCCCGGGAATGATAAGATCAGTCATATTTCAGACCGAGCAGTAAAACGTAGATTTGAACACATTCTGAAAGAAAATGGCATAGAGCTAAAGAATCGTAAAAAGCATGAAAGAGGACCTTGTCTGCACTGTCTTAGACACGTTTTTGCCTTTAAATCTTTTAAACAGATGGAAAAACTCGGGCTCTCACTTACCGATTCTGTGCCATTCCTTTCAATATATCTCGGGCACGACAGTTTAGATGAGACGGAAAAGTATCTGAAATTCAGCAGCGAGTTGTATCCGGAGACTACCGAGATGTTCGGTTCATTCATAAAAGACCTTCTTCCGGAGGTGGATCATGAAACGTAAAAATGCAAGTTCTTTTCTTAATTTACTTGAAAGCTACTTTAGTACATATCTTCCTACTGCGAAGGGACTTTCCCCTGCAACGATCAAATCATACAAAACAGCATTTCGTGTAATGTTTGAATTCATGTACTCGGAAAAAGGCATAAAGGCCGATGAGATACAATTTGCAGCCCTGACAGCAGATATTATCTCTGAATATCTTGACTGGCTTGAAACTGAAAGAAAATGCAGCATATCCACACGGAACCACAGATTGTCGGTACTAAATGCCTTTTCCGAATATGCACAAAACAGAAATTTTGAAGCCGCCTCGGTATTTCGTGCAAACCTTATGAAGATACCGATTAAGAATGGTCAGCCGAACAAAAGGTATTTCTTCACGAAAAATGAGATAAAGCTACTACTCTCGCTTCCTGATACAAAAACAGCAATAGGTAAACGAAATATGGCATTGCTTTGTTTTATGTACGCAAGCGGAGCAAGAGCACAGGAAACATGTGACCTTACAGTCGGAGATGTGACATTTTATCCGAATAAAGCAACTGTAAAGCTGATTGGAAAAGGCAAGAAGGTCAGAGTGATAAGTATCCCCGAAGATGCGGCAGCTATCCTTAAAAACTACATTGAGTACCGAAAGATTCAGGATAAATATGACCGACATATCTTTTCAAGTCAAACACATGAGAAAATGACTGTTTCCTGTATTGAAGAAATCTTCTTCAAGTACATTGAAAAAGGAAAGTTGGAATATCCTATGTATTTCAGAGAAAAGAGATACACGCCACATTCGATGAGACATACTACTGCTACACATATGCTTGAAGCAGGAGTCCCTCTTATCGTTGTAAAAAACTTTCTCGGACATTCATCAATACAAACAACTCAGATATATGCGGAGATATCACAAATTACGGCTGACAAAGAACTAAAAGCTTGGAATGAAAGATGGTTCTTAAAGAGTCATGATAAAGATCCTTTAGAAGCAGAAAATGGTAGAATACCTCAATTTCTCTTTTGAAAAAGTTATATCATTATCAGGGGTGAATATTAAGAAAGCGCATAATGGCGTGATTTATTCGGTTTTCCCCTGATAATGATAGTTCTCGGATAATGCGCCCAACAGCCTATACGCTTTGCTTCCCAAGCGTGGGTATATGACTCGTATCCGTCTGTTTGCAGATAGCCTTTGTATTTGCCTAATACTGATTCTACCACCTTTGCCGATCGTGTAGGATGGTACTTGTACAATCAGCATTTCATTCATATTATGTAAAAGCAATTCCAGACTGTCATTTCTGTTTTGAAGTTTCTCATTTTTTGCCTGCAGCATTTCAATGATCTCTAATGCTTCTTTCATGTTTTGTGGCTTTGATGCAGTCATAAAAAATACCTTCTTCTTGTCGTTTTCTATATAAATATTATACCACAAAAATCTCGAAAAATCAAGTGTTTAAGCCAAATTTCAGCATTTTCTGCTTCTTTTTACAGCAAATCGGCCGGCGTCATTTTGCGTATTGCTTTCGGCTGTTCAATTGACAAACCTTGCATAAGCCACACGAATTGTTCTCTGCTCAATAGCTTCATTTCAGCCTCAGATCTTGGCCATTGAAAGCCGCCGTCATTAAGACGTTTGTATAACAGAAGGAATCCGTCTTAATCCCATAACAATCCTTTGATTCTGTCTCTGCGTCTGCCACAAAACAAGAACAAGCTGCGGTTGTATGGATTTATTCCGTAATTCTGTTTTACAATAGCAGCCAGCCCGTCTATTGAACGTCGTAAATCTGTATAACCACATACTATGTATACCCGCTCGGCACCGATTCCCCCTAACATTTTAGCGCCTCGATTGCAGTTTGCAGCAATTGTGGAGTTACTGACGCAGGCAGTTCTATTGATATATTAGAAGCAATAATTTTTATCGGTTGAACATTATCCGAGACAGTCTCAACAGGGATTGGTACAATATCGTGACGAGTTGACGAACAATCACTGTCAATACTGCTATCAAACTTGCTATCACATATACAATCCCTCACTCTTTTTAAACGGTAGTAATATGTTTTGATATTGATGCCATTATCACCGCACCACTTTCTTACGGTCAATCCGCTTCTGCTGCACTCTCGCACCATTTCTGCCCATTCTCTTATTCGTAAATCTGTTTTTATTTTTGATATTTTATCCATTCTAATCAACTCCATAGACTTTGTTAGAATGATTATATCACGATTTCGTTATATTGAATAGCCGTGGGTTTATTGATCGGATACGAAAAGCCGGTGTCTAAAATTAAGTTAAACTGAAACAAATTAAAACCGCTTCATGCTATGAGGCGGTTTTAATTTATGTTTTTTGTTGTACCGGAATTTACCGTATTCTTGATTTTATAAACATTGTAATTAATCCTATAACCGAAAGTATAACCTGAGAAAGCGTCATTGCAAGCCATATACCGTTCATACCGAAGATACGGGGGAGAGTAATAAGAAACATCGGCGTGAGGAAAAGCGGATCGAGATATGTTAAAGAGTTTGACAAGCTCGTACGGCCTATTGCGTAATAATATGAACACATATATTTTACCGCCGCCTTAAACGGATATGAAAAGCCATATATTATAAATCCGCTTATCATCATTTTCTCCGCTTCATCGGAAACCGAGAATAGTCCGGGCATGACGCGTATCAGTGCGGGGGTAAGCAGTATGCAAAAAAGCGAGAATAAAGCGAGGATTACCGCCGCGCATTTCATTGCGCGCTTTTCACCCTTTTTGTCTTTCGCTCCGCAGCAATAGCTGACAACCGGCTGAATACCGTCACAGACACCTTGAAATATATAGTCGAAGGTATATACGGCATAGCTCATAACAGCGTAGGCACTGACCGCCGCCGTACCGCCCTCCTTTAATGCAAAGAAGTTGGTGAACAGCAGAACAACGGAGGAAACGAAGTTTACTCCGAAAGGTGCCGTTGCGCGGCGCAACATATCAAAAGCATATTTTTTACATATATGTATACCCTTTTCAAGCTTTACGGAAAGAATTCCGGGTATCATAATAGCTATCTGTGCTGTAACCGTTGAAAAAGCCACACCGTACAGCTTATATTTGTTTACAAGCAGTATATCAAGAATTATGTGAACAATTAACCCCAGTATCGTAAAGAGCATTGAAAGATACGTCTTGTTTTCGTTTCTCAAAAGAACAGTAAGACCGGCGCCCATGATTTGAAATACCGCTCCGACACAGATAATAAGGGAATAGTTTTCCGCATATTTAAGTACAGTTCCTTTTGCGCCCATAAGCATTAAAACAGGCTTATAGATTGCAGTAAACAGTATGCTTACCGCAATACCGACAGCGGCAAGTACGGCAATGAGCGTTTTTTTAACTTGTTCAGCCTTTTTGTCGCACGATGCGCCGCGGAGATTATTCAGAATAACCGAGCCGCCGACACCTATACCGGTGCCCAATGCCGTTATAAAAGCGACAATGGGCCACACGATATTGATTGCCGCCAATCCGTCATCACCGGCGGCATTCCCTATAAAAAATCCGTCAATATTTGTATACGTTCCGACCAATACCATAGAAATGACGGACGGAATTATGTATTTTGATAATTTATGCTGCATTATATTGTATCTGCCTCCATTGAATTTATTACATCGAATATATGCGATATATCATCGGTCACAAAGCTTGCTTTCGGCAAAAGCAGCCGTTTTCCTTCATCGGTTTTTGAAACGCCCATTGACTTAATACCGCCATTTTCGGCAAAGGTCATATCGGTAAGAGTATCGCCGACCATTAGAATTTCAGTGCGTTCCAAGCCCTCGTCAACGCAAAATTGATTGATGTAATGAGGATTTGGTTTTGTGGGATGAATACCGTCATCTGTATATATTCTGCAGAAAAAGTCCTTTATACCGAGGGCATTCAAGCATTTTTCGGTTACATATCTGTCATCGGTTGTGACAACGGCGGTTTTTATTCCCAATCTGCTAATCCTTTTGAAAACCTCCGTTATATCCCTGCACGCGGGTATAACCTTTCCGTGCGAAATGTTATTGTGAAATGCTTTAATAACAACAGTATTAAGTGTATCGTGCTCAATACCGCAGTTCGCTTTTTTGAGTACATCATAGAACGCATTTGCCATCTGCGCATATGTACCCTTGCATAAAATGCCGTCAAGAGTGGCACTTTTTCCGTCTGTGCCTATTGCCGCAAGACATTCGTCCGCAAGGCTCTCATCAGCATTTACAGCCTTTAACATATCCGAAACGGCAGCTGCTGCAACGCTCATCCAAAATGCGTCAAAATCGAGAAGTGTGCCGTCTTTATCAAAAATTATTGCTCTTATTTTCATATCCATATACCTCAATATTTCGTCTTTATCTGTTAATTATCGTGTAATATCAACCGTGCATTTGTATTTAAACTGTTTTATTATATCCTCCTCAACAACACTGCCCGGCATTTCACAGTAGAATGTATAGTCGTACAATCCATCCGAATGTCTAAGCACTGCAACCTCGTTTACCGTAACGTTCATCTGTTTTAGCAGCTCGGTTGTACGATGCTGAAAATTCGGTGCTTCAATTCCGTATATCTTTATATATTTGCTTTTGTGAGATGTCATAAACTTTCCGCTGCTGTGCAGAATAATTTGTGCGGCAAGGATAATAAGCGTTGAGGAAAAGCCTATAACATACATTCCGCCGCCTATCGCCATACCTATTCCGCAGGTTGCCCAAAGTCCTGCGGCTGTCGTAAGACCTCGTATATTACTTCTTTGAACATATATTGTTCCGGCGCCCAAAAATCCGACGCCTGTCACGATACCCTGTGCCATTCTTGATGGGTCAAGCCTTACATCTGCCGTAGTATAGGTCTGTATAAGATCTTCAAAGCCGTATTTTGATATTATCATCATCATTGCCGAGGCACACGCTACAATGCAATGCGTCCTAATGCCTGCCTCCTTAGCGCGATTCTCTCGTTCAAAGCCTATCATCATACCGCACAGACAGCTTATCAGCATTCTGAATATCATATTTATGTGATATTCCGTAATTATATCATACATTTTCTATATACACCTTCTTGCGGATTTATATCCGTTGACTCCTTTCGTTCAATTTGATAGGGGAATAAAAAGGTTATCCTCATCGGTATGTGCTGTTGAGAAAAGAATAAGTATTATTTTCCCGACAGCTATTCCGTATGCGGATAACCTCTTTGAAACATGAAAATTTATTTTTTAAATTCTACGTTTTGCACAATGGCTTTTTATTTGCTTTTCGAGAGCCGTTCAGCAGCATTGCCGCATAATCTGTATTACCATATCAGTGTCACTGTATTGTTCACTGTTAAATTATTCGCACTGATATATTCATTTAACTTCTCATCAACTGTTTTGTTTGACTCCGAAGAACCCGATGCAGTCACCACAGACTCTATTAAAAACGTTTTTATCTTTATTGTAGGAATGTTATATGTTTTTTTCATCTTGCATTTCCTCCTGTTCTTTATTCAACCACGGCGACCGCTGTTGCGTTCTCGTCCTTAAGTCCTGATACTATAACCTTAAATACCGTGCTTGCACCGTTATCTAGGGTGATTGTCGGAATTGTGGTCTCCGGAGCGCGTGTCCTTGTTTCACTGCCGCTTGTAATGTTCCACTTGATGCTGTTAAGAGTCAGGTTTTCGCTTGCGGTAACAGTTGTTATAAAGCCTGTTGTATCATCGCTTCCGACAAATGCACTTGTTGTATCCTGTGTATATGACGCTGCCGGTAGGGGAGCGATTGAAATCTGTTTTTCACCGATGCTGCCTGCAAAGCTCTTGCCGCCGTAAATATCTTCATTAGCAAGTGATGCGTTGTATAGTGCCTGTGTATTTCCTTGCACCGTTAAGCTTGCAGTGTCCTTAACACAAACTTTACCTAAACCGTTACCACCGGTACCCACTGTTATTCCGTATTGGCATCTGCCGTTGGCTGTTACATTGACGCTGTCCTTGAGAGTCAAAGCATAGTCGGTTGGATACGAATTACCATATGGAGAGATTGCACACGAGTTAACACTATTGTAGTTGTTAGTAACAGTAAGATTACCGGAACCGCCAATTGTAAGTCTCGCATCGCTCGTATATATATAAATTCCAAAACACCAATCGCCGTCCCCCTGTCCTGCGTTCAGAGTAATGTCGGCACCTTCCGCAACTTCAATATTAAGAGCTTTTTTAGCATAAATTGCGGCACCGTACACTGTTGTTTCGCTATTGCTCGGACCGCTTATTGTACCTGTGCCGGAAAGTGTAAGCGTGTTTGTTGCTTTATCATATGCAGCTGTTACATTGCCATCAGTCCATGTAGGGGTTTCTTCATAGATAGGTGTTCCTGCCACATATACATCTGTCGGAGTTTTAACGTCCCCGGCAGCTGTAATTCTTACAAATTTTGATGATTCATCAAGAGCCTCAACCCTTGTTGCAGCAGCGGCACTTTCTCCTGCCTCAAGCGTAGCTCCCGAATCGTAAGATATTGCACTACTGCCTTTTATTGCCGCTTCCGTACCCGAAAGCTCTACCACACCGCCGTTTGTGACGCTAAGATAACCGTTATAATCGCTGCCGTCATTGTAAAAACCATATTTTCCGCTTGCCTTAACGGTTGCACTGTCTGCTGTTAATGTGAAATAGGGTAAGCCATAATCTGTTATACCGTGACAGTCACCTGTATTTGTTCGGCAGTTTAATTCTAACGTACCGCCGCCGGTTACTTTTACACTGCCGATATTCGACAAATAAATTCCATAAGCATAACCGTTTACGCTTACCGTGCTATTATCACAGGTTACTGTAACTCCGCTCGGTATATTGATGGTTAAGCCTGTTTTTTTTATGCCTCCGCTTGCGTCTGTGCATACAAATGCGGATCCGTAATAATCCCCAGGCAAACCCGATAACTTTGTGTCTTTTGTAAAAGTAATCGTTTTGGTGTCCGTGTTAAAGCTGATACCGGAGTCTGCTATGCTTGGTGAAGCGGCGGTGAGCTCAGTAACATTACTGTTATAGTTTATCAGAACACCGCACTCAGTATCCTCTGCACTTGCCGTTATTGACAGCCCGGTAAAGGCTGTTGCTGCGACAGCCGCAGCCATAAAACCTGAAAATAATTTTTTCGTTTTGTTTGTCCTCCTGTCTTTTATGATATAAAATAAAATTGATTTGGTTTTTTTATTGCTGCTGCAATCACCCCTTTCTTTTTGTATACCGATGTAGATGATGTATTATTTTATGCGACAATTCTGACATTAAATAACAATTTCAAAATTGTCGTAAGCAACTTTAATATCTGACGGCTGAAGGCGTTTTTCCACATCCTGTTGTGTTCCGTGCGAATCACGGGATAGGTGAGATATAAAAATTTTTCCGCCGTCTTTTAACATACCGCCTTTTCTGATCGATTCGGATATTATTTCCGTCATATGCAGATTATTATGCCCGAAAATTCGGCAGTCACCCTTTGCATCTCCGAGAGTGCCGTCAAGGATAATCAAGTCAAAGGCGAGTTTTTCCATATGCCACCATGTTTCCTGCATAAACCATGCTCCGTCACAGCCGTAAAAAATACGCTTATCGTCTTTTTCTATTATAAAATGTACGGGACGCTCCTCAGGAACGTCTGCCTTGTGATTTGCGGGCAGTGCGGTGACGGTGTATTTACCGGCTTTCACCTCACACTGCAGCGGAATTTCGTGAACTGTAAGCTCCGGGACGCCGTCAAGTTCGCATACGGCGCCCTTTTCACACCAAATATTGCGATGACGTACACTGCACAGCTGTTTAAGCACTCCGATGTCGAGGTGATCGCTGTGAGAGTGTGTGAGAAGAATATTTTCGGCTCTGTCATAGAGTGAGCTATATCCGAAATCTGTTTCAAAATCCAATATGTGCGGACCGGGATCTATTAAAAGCTCATCATCGATAAGAATCGAAGAATATCTCCTGTATTCATCTCTGCTTTTATCCTCCGGAACCCAGTCAGCAGCACCGGTTCCCAAAAATAACAGCTTCATAACTTGCATTCACTCCTTTCATCAGTATTCAAGGCGCATAAAGATAAAATGCATCAGCCTTGTTGTGATTTGTGCCGTAATTATTTTGCTTTTGCAGCACTATCAAGGTAATTACGGCACTGTTAATTTAACAAATCAATTATATCATACTTCATTTTGCAAGACAACGCGCAATATATCACTTAGTCCCAACTATACACTATACAGAGTATCAATTTCACCATTTAGTAACAATGAAAATAAAACCAAGAAAAAAATGTTGACCTGTGTTGATGTTGTATGGTATAATATATCACGGTGATTATATATATTTATTTGGTTTTAATCAAAAGGTATAAGGCACAATGTATAATGTATAATGAAAGGTATGTGGAAAAAGCTATGAGAAACCTTATGGAAAACTTTATGGAGAAATTAAACAGATTGAAATCAACAAGAAATAAAAAAATTCTCATATCAATATACACACCTCTTTTTTTTATTGCGGCTGTGGTTGTTTTTATGGGGGTTATGATGTACGGCAGCGGTATGAAAAATATACAGGCATCGTACGGCGGAGCGATGAAGAGGATGGCTGTGGGCTGCGAAGAAAAAATAGCAAGCGTAGTCGGAGGAGTTCAGTATCTGGTTAAAGAAGAAAGCGTTATGTACTTTATGAATACAAACAATCCTGATTTGACAAAAACTGCGGAGCTGAATAAGGCATTTGCTGATTTTGCCGACTCCTACAAAGGTGTTATCGGTGCGTTTATTCTAAATATCAACAAGAAAACAGTCGTAGACGGAACGGGTGAGCAGACGATGACGGAATATTTCGGAGAATATCAATATCGCAATTATCCTCCGAGATATTGGGAGAATATCTTCCTTATAAATAACAACAGTTTCAGAGTGCTTTCTCCTACGGTTTACTCCGATGCAAACGGAGAAAAAAATGTTATTCCTATAGTATTCAGAAAGGCAGGAAAGGAAAAGTCGTTGAATTACCTTGTGATAAACCTTGATTTTGACATATTCCTGGAACGCCAGATGGACATGGAGATAGCTAAAAACTCCCGAATGTGT
The DNA here is from genome assembly GCA_905199755.1 of uncultured Eubacteriales bacterium. GTDB lineage: Bacteria > Bacillota > Clostridia > UBA1381 > UBA1381 > UBA4716. Next base: position 33,279 of record CAJKHT010000012.1, read on the forward strand.
GTAATGAACAGATACACCGGGCAGATTTTCGGCGAAAAGCAAGGCATAGCCGACGATAACATTATTTCCACAGAGCTTTATTCTATGTTAATCGGAGGAAAAAGCGGATTTTATTGTGATGTGGATGGTTTGGGAAAGTCTTTTATCGTAAGCTACGCTACATCGGATAAGCTTGTGGGATATACATATTTTTTTATAATCCCGAATTCGTACTTAAACGGCAAACGTGCTTCTGCTGTGTTTGTAATATTGATAGGCGTGATGATATGCTTTGCAGCGTCATATATGCTTTTAACAAATATTCGCGGCGTTATGCTGCCTGTAAACAAGATTATAGACGCGAGCGGTGAGAATGGGGATGTCATAAACCTGAGGAATTTGGAAAAACAAGTGGAAAAGCTGATTAATCAAAGTGCGGAGCTTAAGCTTGTTTTGCCGTTTGTAAGAGAGCAGTGCCTTATAAAGTATTTGAGTTCTGTGGATTTTTACAACAGTGGAGATGTTGACGCGTTGATAAAGAAGCAATTTGTCTTTAATCGTCCGTATTTTTCTGTTGTTATCATTCAGATGTATCCTACGGATATTTTCTATGATTTATACAGAGACAGGGAATATGATAATATCCGCAGGGGATTTTATAACGTTGTGGAAATGCTCTTTAAGGAAGTGTTTGACACAATAGTGCTTGTCACCGAAAAGGAAGCATTATGTGTTATCTTAAATACGGATGAGCCTGACGAGATAGAAAAGAACGGAATTATAGATCAAATTGCAGGATATTTAAAGCATGATATGGATTATATAAATCTGTTTGTAGGTACCGGTGGATTTTATATGCTTTTGGATGGTATGAAACAATCATATCAGGAGGCTGTCAATAGTATAAGGATTGTAAACAAGCATAAAAGGAACAATGTTTCCGGATTGGATATTCGCAGAAATTCGATGATGCTGTCGGGAAGAGATGAAAATCTCTTATTCACTGCTCTGACGGAGGGCAGAACAGATGATGCCATTGAGCAGATACAAAAAATATCGGAAGAACTTGAAACCAAGGACGAGAGGATTAAAAAGCAGCTTTTAACCGGAATATTAAATGTGGTTTTGCGTGTTATGAATATTAAGAATATAGATTTTGAGGGTAAGATGGAGTATGAGATATATAATGAAGTACTCGTAGGGAGCTCAAATGACATTTACAGAAAAATTCTTGTGCTGCTAAACGCGTTTCCGGAAAAGACTGGGCGGAGGACGTCAAAATCGGAAACGGACAGAATTATTGAATATATTCAGGAAAACCACAGTAATACTGATTTGTCGCGGGAGATGGTGGCGGATGAGTTTAATATACAGCCCAATTATTTATCAACGCTGATTAAAAACAGGATAGGCATCAATTTTAAAGATTATCTTGTAAATATTCGCATCGAAAAGGCGAAGGAGCTTTTGGCTAATAAGAAAATGAGTATTCAGGAGATTTATGAAGGAGTAGGATTTGGGAGTAAACAAACTTTTTACAGAACCTTTAAACGCGTTGAGGGAATTACACCGAGTGAATACAGAAGATCGGCTTGGGAGGAAAAATTCGATAATTTATAATGGATTATTATAAAATGGGACTAAATATGCAAACTATTACTCCTTTGCGGACCAAAGTGATACCAAATAAGCCTTTTGTTTATTTACATCATGATAAAACGATGTTAGAATTGTTTTGAGTGAAAGAAATGACTAAATGATGAGATACATTTTTGTATCCCAAACATATTGTACAAGGAGGAAATAGAATGAGAAAAATTTTATCTGTTTGTTTGGCAGCTGTAATATCTTTATTATGCGTCGGTGTATATGCTGCGGAAGATAATGCTGCGGATAATATTGCCGCGGCAGAGTCGGACTACCGTACCGATGCGGTATTTCAACTGGGATTGTTGGAAGAGGATGTAAGCGGTGACAGACACTTGGACGAAAAGACAACAAGAATGGAATTTGCGATTTCTTTGTATCGTGCTTTAAATTTTAAAAACATGAAACAACAGCCGCTGGCAGCAGAAAGCATATACTCTGATGTTGATTCACTGCATTATGGGGCAGGATATTTGAAGTATCTGACTGATTTGGGAATAGTTAAAGGATATTCGGACGGAACATTCTTACCCGACAAGGAAGTATCTTTGGACGAGGCATATGTTATGTTGGTGAGAAGTGCCGGATATTTCCGCCATCAAGATATTGAAAAAGAAATAATAAACAAAACGGTAGATAGAATAGAGCTGACAGATAAAATCAGAGTGGAGAATGTGGATGCTCTTACAAGAAAGAATGTATCGCATCTTTTATATAATCTGCTGTTTGCGGATTATGCGGAGTTTTCCGGGATTGAGAAGAATAGTATAATCAGCAAGAGGACGGGAGAGTTTTTGGATGTTGTTATGGGACTTGGTTATGAGGACGGAGTAATCTATCAGTATAACGGAGTATCTCTGTATGATGAGTCTGCAAAAAATGATGCCCTGACAGTAAATAAGCTAAATCTGAAAAATATGACATTAAGCAAAACCGACTGGCTCGGTCACCGTGCAAGGGTGATTTATACCAAGGATACCGAGGAGGCAATTGCAATATTCGCTCCAAAGAGTAATGATGTTCTTACCATTGAGTCAAAACGTCTCGACTCATATAAAAACGGTGTATATGAATATTATAATACTCCGAATAAGACTAAAAAAATAAGAATTTCGGACAATGCTGATATTGTGTATAATGACTATGTCTGCTTTGATGAAAGTAAAATGGTGCCGAAATACGGTAAGATTGTCTTGATTGATAATACCGGTGATAATTGTTTCGATGTTGTAAGAATATATGAATATGAGAGTTATCTGACGGATAGTGTAACCGCAATAGGTTCTTCAACGGAGCTCTCATTCAAAAATATCGTAAATGATGAACACATAATTATAAACACCGGAGATTATGATCATGTAAGGGTTAATGATGAGTGGGAAGATGCAGAAAGTACGCTCTCAAGGTTAAAAGCCGACACAGTTGTAACAGTATGCCGTGCAGGTACGAAATTACTGAGCGTAGATACAAGAAGCGAAGTTATCAATGTTGAACAAGCGGCTCAGCATGAAGATGAGTTCGGGGAAAAAACATTGATTTTAGAAGACGGCGGTACATACAGTCTTACACCTTATGTATATGTTAAGGGATGGGATTTAAAGGGTAAGAAAGATGTCACCTTGTATCTTGATGCAAATGGTTATGTTGTCGCAATCATGAGTGAAACTGCCGGTGCGGATTGGAAGTACGGATATGTGTTAAGATGCGCATACGAGAGCGGTGAGGAATCCGTTTATCTTAAATTGCTGACTCAGGAAAATGATATTAAAATGTATGTTATAAACAATAAAGTTATTCTTGACGGCGTAAAATGTAAAAACATGAATGATGTATATAAGGGAGTTTTGAACGCTTATGAACAGTTTGTAAATCAGGATTCTGAAATATATGAGCGTGTGTCTACACGACTTATAAGGTATTATGAGAAAGACGGAACGATAAGCAGACTGGATACGCCCATAATGCAATCTCTCTATGACACCTCAGTACCGGCGGGCTACAGTGATAATAATAAACTTATGTTGCGTTCGAAAGGAAAGCTTTACGCAAAGTATGTGTCCGGACCGATGTCGTTTAAAACTATTTATCCCGAAGACGCGGAGATTCTCGGTGAGGTTAATATGACAGACAAAAACGCCGGTGTTTTTGTTGTCCCGACAACCTCCGATGGTTCTGAGAGCGAGGATGAAGATTATATGGCAACAACCATCGGACAGGCAAGTATAAGGCATGAGAACTGGTATCAGGTATCCGGATATAATCTTGATCCGGCAAATTTGAAATGTGATGTTATGGTTATCCGTAATGATATAACCGCAGTTGGTGACGACAGAATGACAATTGTTAATAAGATTGTTGAGGCTGTTGATAAAAACGGAGATATACGCTATGCCGTCAATGTATATCCGGACGGGAAGAATGAAGAAACACTGCTCATTATGAAAAATTCCCTTATTTCGGGCGAGACTCTGGCAAAAGGAGATGTAATCAAATACAAGAAATCGGGAGAAGAAGTTTACATCAGTGACATTCTGTATCGACCGAACGGAAGCGAAGGTGCTTTGAATATTAAGCCGATTCCCGATGGGGGCAACCTGAATTCTGAGAGCATTGTCTGCACAACCGTTGCAAGAAAAGACAGTGAATGGCTTCAGGTTAAGGGACCGAGACAGCTTCCGGCGCTTATTCCTGCCCAAGACAGAATTTTAATTTACGATGCAGGCTCAAAAACCACAACCATTGGTGATTCGAGAGACATAAGAACCGAGGAAGTGTATGGCAGCGGTGCGGACGTATTTATTTATTATGTAGATGAATACTATGTTGTTGACGCTTGTATAATCAGAGGAGAAAACTAAAATTATATGCAATTATATGCCGGGAAGGCCGTTTACCTTCCCGGCATAAATGAAAGGCGGTAAAAATTGAAAAAATACGAATTTGATAATGGTAAGGGTGAGTTTACCATATATGCCCCCGAAACGGGAAAGAATTGGTACAATCAACTCTGGAATGATATGGGTTATCATATGACGGTTACACATACCGGACTTGTATACAGCAAATATGTAGACGAAAACGGGAAGATTATTGTAATGGACAGGTTTGAGAATAACTGCTTGTATATTCGCGATGATGACAGCGGTGAGTTTTGGAATGTCGGCATTATGCCGTCTTGTACCCCTGTTGAAAATTATAAGTGTGTGCATGGCATGGACAGAACCGTAATAAGCTCGGAATATAAAGGTGTAGGTGCGACACTTGGCTTTGCGGTATCTCAAAAGGGTACATACGAGGTATGGCAGTTAAAATTGCAGAATGATTCAAATAAAGAAGTAAATCTCAGTTTGTTTACGGGTGTTGAGTTTGCGTCCGACGGATTTGACCAGCCTGCATATTATAATGCTGATACCACAACCGAAACGGTATACAATAAGAAATGTGAAGCAATTATATGCCTTATGAAGAATCCGTATGTTCCAAATGATAACTGCAACGGATTTATTGCGTGCTCCGAACCGGTAGCAGCATATGAAGGCAATTTTGAAAAGTTTATCGGAACCGTTGGAAATGATGCAAATCCATATATAGTACGCAGTGGAAATGACTGTACAAACTCTCTTTGCACAGTACGCAGAAGAGGCGGTGTTCTGCAAAATAAAGTAACTCTTATGAGCGGAGAGGAAAAGACGGTCTATTACATTCTGGGATTGTGCAAGGGAGAAAAGGCTTTGGAAACGGAGCTGCCTGCGATGAGGTCGGAATGTGGTGCATTGTTTGACGGAGCTGATGAATCGGGGCAGAAAAGATTTGGCAGCTTAAGAACACAGACACCTAATGCACAGATAAACAATATCATGAATTTCTGGGCGCAAAAGCAGGTATCATACTGCATGATTGGAAAGAAAGCGGTGCGTGACAATGCGCAGCTTGCTATGGCGATGTTGAATTTTGACGCAAACCTTGCAAAAAAAACATTGACGGAGTGTTTGGAGCATCAATACATTGACGGTCACGCTATGCTGAACTGGACAATAAGCAGCGATAAAAAGAATTTGTATTCCGATCCGTCCATGTGGTTGATTTTATCTGTGTGCGAATATATCAAGGAAACGGGGGATGTTGATTTCCTTGATAAACAGATTCGATATGAGGATGCGGACAGCGAGAGCGTATACGAACATTTAAAGCGCGCGGCAAAGTGGTATGAAAAACCGCAGAATCTCGGAAAGAACGGACTCCCCAAGATATTCTATGCCGATTGGAACGATGCGTTAAATATTCCGGACGATGATGCGGAATCGGTGTTTATGGCGATGGGGGTATGTCTTGCGTTCGGAGAGCTTGCGGAGCTTGCGTCATTTATAGGTGATACGGATTTTGGCGAGTACCTATTAACCAGTAAAAAAAGAATTGCCGATGCTGCAAACAAATCAGCATATAATGGTGAATACTATGTGCGGGCAATCGGAAAATACGGAAATGTAGGCGATAAAGGAAGCAAAGGCGGAAATATTTATGTAAATCCGCAGACATGGGCAATTCTTGCGGATGTAGTTCCGGAGGATAGGCTTGAGAGCGTTTTAAAGAGCATTGACGATATGGAAACGGATGCAGGTATTCCGATTTGTAAACCGCCGTACCCCGAATATGATGTAACGGTTGGCAGAATGTCGGGAATGCTGCCGGGGGTATATGAAAACGCGGGAATTTATAATCATGCCTGCGGATTTAAAATTATGGCAGACTGCAAGCTCGGAAGAGCGGACAATGCTTTAGCTACTCTGTTAAAGGCTATTCCGGACGGAAAGTCAAATCCGAGCAGTATCACAACAACGGAGCCGTATGTGTTTGTAAATTGCTATTTACAGCATAAGAGCGTAGAAATGATGGTCGGCTTTTCGTGGCAGACAGGAACATCGGCATGGCTGCTGAGAGATTATTACGAAGGTATTTTAGGCATCAAGAGAACATATGCGGGATTAAAAATAACACCATGTATTCCTAAGCACTGGGGACGGGTATGGGCACAGAGAATGTTTAGAGGAAATCTGCTGCAATTTGAGTATGAGAACAGCGGCAGCACAAACGTGGATTTATATGTTGACGGAGTACATATAGAAGGTAATATCATTCCGTTGTTTAATGATAATGATAATCACAGCATCACGGTTAAATTCTGATAAAATTCATCACAGGAAAGAGTTTTAAATCTTGACCATGCGGGAAACAATAATCAGCTTATGAGTGGGCGGCATAGAAATATGCCGCTCCCATATATTCTATGAAAGATTTTTGATCTCAGAATACACAGCAATTCTCCCTAACCATAGAGTTAATCTTGGATATTTCTCTTTCCCTCTGCAGACTGTGTATTCTGTGATGAGAAATTTTATAAATATATTAGGAGAAAAAATTATGGATTTTAAAAATATAGAAAGAAAATATCGTCCGATACCGTTTTGGAGCTGGAATGAAAGGCTTGATAATGATGAAACAGCTGAACAGATAAAAATGATGAACGAAGTCGGAATCGGCGGATATTTTATGCACGCAAGAGGCGGTCTTCAGACGAAGTACATGGGTGAAGAATGGTTTTCAAATGTCAAGACGGCTATTGACGAGGGAAATCAGCGTAAAATGCTCCCGTGGGCATATGATGAAAACGGCTGGCCGTCAGGCTTCGGTAACGGAGTGGTGAACGGCTTGGGTATGGAATATCAGCAAAAATATTTGCGGATTAGCAGTATAGAGCCAAAGGAAAATGTTATATGTAAAAGCGGAGAGCATTGGTTTTATTTTGATGTAAATCCGTTTTACGTTGATGTTTTGGATAAAAAGGTAATTGCGAAATTCATAGAGGTTGCATACGAACCGTACTATGAGAAATTCGGAAATGATTTTGAAGGATTTTTCACAGACGAGCCGCAGATTTCAAGAGATGGTTTTCCATGGAGCTTTGCTTTTGCAGACGAATACCAAAAACGTTATAACGAGGATATTTGTGAGCATCTTGAAGAATTGTTTTTGTCGATAAATGATTATAAAATAACAAGAGTACAGTTCTGGAAAATGGTTACCGAAATGTTCTCGGAAAGCTTTTTAAAGCAGATATATGATTGGTGTGAGAAAAAATCCTTAAAGCTTACAGGTCATATGCTCCTTGAAGAAAGTCTGCTTTCACAGCTTACAACAAATGGCGCTTGTATGCCGCACTATGAGTATTTTCATATTCCGGGTATGGACTGGCTGGGACGAAATATATATGAATGTCTTACTCCCATGCAGGTATCGAGTGTTGCCGAGCAATTCGGAAAAAAACAGGTTCTTGCAGAAACCTTTGCTCTTTGCGGTCATAACGTAAGCTTTGCAGAATTAAAGGGTATATTTGAATGGCAGATGGTGCACGGTATAAATCTGTTGTGTCAGCACCTTGAGGGTTATTCTATACGAGGACTTAGAAAAAGAGATTATCCTCCGGCTATGTACTATCAACAGCCGTGGTGGTGTGAATATGATAAATTTATAGATGCGATGTCGAGAATAGGAAAAATCCTTGCCGAGAGTACAAAAAAAGCAGAGGTTTTGCTTATTCACCCTATGACAACGGCTTGGTCTATGTTTGATGATAATGAGAATCGGGGAATAGACGAATTGGATAAGAAGCTTTTGTCGGCAATGAAGAACTTGGAACAGAAGCATATTGTATATCATTTGGGTGATGAGATAATAATGGAGCGTCATGCATATGTTGAAAACGGTAAGCTTGTAATAGGTGAGCAAAAATACAGCATTGTTGTTGATCCGGGCTGTGAGGTCGTTTTGCCTTCGACACTAAGGCTTATTGAGGAATTTGCAGCCCAAGGCGGAAAAGTTGTATGCGTTGATGAAGTGGAACCGAATGATGTTACGGATAATAAAGAAATTACATATACAAAGCGGAGCTTAGGTAATACTTCGGTGCATTATTTTGTGAATACATCGGCGGACAGGAAAAAAGCAAAAATCAATGTGTGCGGTAAAATGCTTGACATATACACGGGAAATTTGCGCTCATTTACGGGAGAGCATGAGTTTGAGCCATGGGGCAGTCTTATGATTATTGATGACGGAACACCGAATATTAAGGACAGCGCATCGGAGAAAAATATTATAAGGCTTGACGGCAATTTTAAGGCGGTAAAACCGATTGTGAATATGATGACTCTCGATAGGTGTGATTATTATTTTGACGGTGTTCTGCAGGAAAAGGAAGGATACGTTTTAAATATATGTGAACGTGCGAACGCACTTGAAAGACGGGTTGACATACATCAAGATTATCATGTAAGCATATGCGAGGTTCCCGAAAAGCTGGAGCTGGTTTGTGAAACTCCTGAGATATTTAAAATATGCATAAATGGGCAGGCAGTTGACAAAGAGCCAAACGGTTGGATAATAGACAAGAGCTTTAAACGTATTGATATAACCGAATATATAAAAACAGGCGAAAATACAATTTCGTTTGATTGCGGCTTTAAGCAGAGCGACGGTTTTTATGAATGTATGAAAAGGGCAAGAGAGTTTGAAACCGAAAAAAACAAGCTTGTATATGATATTGAGATAGAGCCCGTTTATCTCATGAGTAACTTTACCGTTAAGACTGACGGGAAGTGGAAAGCGCTTGATAATAATGCGTTTAGATATTCGGGCAGCTTTGAGATAGATAAATTCAAAGATAGTATCAAGTTGAAAAATATAGAGCAGCAGGGTTATCCGTTTTTCTGCGGTGAAATGAACTTGGAAGGCGAAATTGATATTGCCGGTGATAATCCTGTTTTAAGCATTGACCGAAAGGGAATTAATGTTGTACGGGTTGAAATAAACGGTAAGGAAAAAACTATGATGACATCAGACCGTCTTTCGCTTAAGGATTTCGGTGTAAAAGGAAAAACGAAGATAAGGCTTACATTAGTAAACAATTTGCGTAATTTATTGGGACCGCATCATCTTAAGGAGGGCGAATGTCATGTTGTCTGCCCGTCAAGCTTCTTCAAGGAATCGTGCTTGTGGAATGAGAATGCGGAGCAGCAATGGGATAATGATTATTGTTTTGTGGAAACAGGAGTATGATAAATATATGTATTTCAATAGATTTTACCTTTCTGAAAATTATCCTAATATAAATAGAAACGGAGGAATAAAATGAATATGTACAAATATGAAACGCATCTTCATACCTTCCCGGTAAGCGGGTGCGCTGTTGCGGGTGTTAGAGAAACTTTGGAATTTTACAAGGAAATGAGATATGACGGGGTGTTTATTACTAATCATTTTCTTGATGGAAATGTAAATATTGACATTAATATGCCTTATGAGAAAAAGATAAACTTTTATTTTTCCGACTATGAGGAGGGTGTAAAAATAGGAAAAGAAATCGGCATAAAGGTTTTTTGCGGTGTTGAACTGTCGTATTATGGAACCGATTTCCTGATTGACGGACTTGACAAGGCTTGGTATCTTAAAAATCCTCAGATTATGGAGATGGAAAAAACAGAGGAGCTCAGGTTTATGATGGAGAGCGGTGCACTTGTTATTCAGGCTCATCCGTATCGTGAGGCTGCCTATATCGACCACATCCGGCTGTTTCCGAGATGTGTTCACGGTGTTGAGGTGATTAACGGATGCAGAACAGATTTTGAAAACCACATGGCAAAACTGTACGCCGAAAATTATGGTCTGATAGAAAGTGCGGGAAGCGATAACCATAAAGCCGGAAACCAAAAACAACTTGCGGGTTTATGCTGTGACGAGCCGATTTCTGACGAGCATGATTTTATAAACAGGATGAAAAATGGTCAAATGAAACTGTTTTTTTTTGCATAGATGATAATAAGTAGTTGACCGATGTATCGACTCAACAGTTGTTTCATTTTCGACACTGCAGGCAAAGTTTATTGTGGTTTGCAAATGATAATAAGTAAATAATAGACGACCGGAGTGAGTGAAAATTAAAACAGAAAAACACAAGGATAAAATAATTAGAATTTATAATACAATAACCCATAAGCCGAATTTGTCAAAAAATCCGATTGACAAATTCGGCTTTTTTAATTTGCAGTGCGAAAATTGACATATTACAAGAGAATATGCGAAAAAGCATAGTATTATATGTTTTTATGACAGATAATACTATGCTTTTATTTGTTTTTACAACCAACGAACACAAAGAAAGCACGGAAGATAACGCCGTTGCAGTATAGAGAGCAAACAAATACATTCCGGTATGGACGAGCCAACGATTGGATGCGCCAAGACACTGTATATGCTTCTACCTATACGGATTTGCAAAGACTGTACATTTGCAATAACCCGTATAACACAGTTCCTCGTGTCACATATATAGTCGAGCGATAAACATTTGCAATCAAAATCAGTTTTGCAAACTGACCGGCGATGATGCTGTATCGGGATAATGATACTTCTGCTGAGTCATAGTCAGAGCGTTAAGAGCGTCGCAGGCAAGACAGCAGTCCGGGCGTATGCCGGGAAGGTGAAACTCCTATGGTGCGGTGCTGCAAGCCGCCGTTTGTATTGCTTGTAATTTATTTAGATTAAAGCTTGAGTTAATAACAGAGCTTAAAGAGTGTATGTATTTTTTGTATGCAAATTTTTATATTGCTTTTTAAGCTGTATTATTAAAAGAAAACGGAGGTACGATTATGTTTAATTATGAAATAACCCGTGTTGATGAAAATACCGTTAAATATACAACAGAGGACGGAAGTAATGTTATATTAAGATTTAGGGAAGAAGATAATCCTGATATTGAGGACATTATCACAGAAAATCTTTTATCATCATATGAACGGAGAATAAGCGAAAATGTCTTGTAACAAAAAGTTTTAACTTATAACAAGGCTATGTTACAAGTTAATGATTTTTTGTTACTTTGAAATTGCAATAAATTTTTTGTCATATAGAAAAAAATATTGATGAAATCACTTTGCGTTTATACGTTTATATTGATATAATAGACGTATGAATATACAGCACCTCTTTTTGAATGGTATTTATTTTAAACAGGTTTATTTTTATTAAGCAATGCATATAATAAATCTGTATGAATGAAATCTTAAAAAGCGTATGAATAAAAATATAAAATATGTATGAATGATATTGACGAATATGTATGAATAGTGTATAATATTACTGAGGTGATAAGTAATGAAGGATAATAATTATAAATCCAGAATTGTAGATAGCAAGGTTATTGAGTATCTTTCTGTTTTCGGCGCAATTTGCATAGAAGGTCCTAAATGGTGCGGAAAGACATGGACATCAAGACATCATAGCGAAAGTGAATATTTGGTCGGAGATCCTCAAAACAACTTTCAAAACAGACAGCTTGCACAACTGTCTCCGGCGCTGGTACTTCCCGGAGAGGTTCCAAGACTTATAGATGAATGGCAAGAAGTTACATCTATCTGGGACGCTGTACGGTATGAGGTTGATGTACGAGGGGAAAAAGGGCAATTTATTCTTACAGGTTCCTCAACACCTAAACGCAAGGGCGTTCTGCACAGCGGTGTTGGGAGAATAGGAAAAATAAGAATGCGTCCTATGTCCTTGTATGAAGCCGGTTGTTCTTCCGGAGAGGTGTCGCTTGCTGAATTATGTGAAGGAAAGCTAACTCCGAAACTTACGGGTGATGTTGATATTTATAACTTGATAGGCTATATTGTTCGAGGTGGTTGGCCCGGGAATCAGGAGGCGCCAATTGAAAGCGCCGGCTTGCTGCCTAAGGAATATATCGCAGGCGTAGTTGATGATGAAGTTCACCGTATTGATGATGTCCAGCGCGACAAAAGAAAGGTTGAATTGCTTCTGCGTTCCTTGGCAAGAAACGAAAGCACGACGGTAACGAATAACACGATTATGAACGACATCAAGGAATTTGATGATGAAGATCTGGATAAAAATACCGTATCTGTATACATGGATATATTCAATCGCTTATTTTTGACAGATAATCAGGCGCCGTTTTCTACAAATATTCGTTCGTCAATCAGAGTAAAGCAGGCTGAAAAAAGACATTTTGCAGATCCTTCTCTTGCTTGCGCTTTGCTTGGAGCCACTCCCGAAAAACTGCTGGGGGATTTAAATACACTGGGATTTCTCTTTGAAGCTCTGTGTGAAAGAGATTTACGCATATATGCTGAATCCTTTGATGCAAAGCTATATCATTATCAGGACTATAACAACAATGAGATTGATGCAGTTATTGAACTAAAAAACGGTCAATGGTGTGCTTTTGAAATAAAACTCGGCGCAAACCAAATTGACAGCGCCGCTGCGCAGCTTATAAATATAAAAAATACAATAGCCGAGCAAAAAGGCGGCATACCGCCTTCGGTACTGTGTGTAATATGCGGTATGTCGAACGCGGCATATAAACGTGAAGACGGTGTATTTGTCGTGCCGATAACGGCATTAAAAAATTAGTTTATAAAAAAGTTATATATTGAATTATAAGAGGTGTTGTTTTGGCAGCACCTCTTTTAGTTCATGCAAACCCATTTTAATTTGACAGTGTATCAATATATACGTTACAATAGAAGCATAAACCAAAATTATATCAATAGGAAAGGAAATAGATAATGAAAACAGTAATAACCAATGAAATAAAAAAGGTGTACTGCTTGTACCGTGTATCAACAAAAAAACAGGTGGATAAATTGCAGGACGATATTCCCATGCAGAAGATAGCTTGTCACGAGTTTGCTGAAAAGCAAGGCTGGCTGATAGAAAAGGAATTTCTTGAAAAGGTAGTATCCGGTTTTAAGGTATCAGCCAATGACCGCGATGTGATACAGGATTTAAAAGAAGCGGCACTTAATAAAGAGTTTAATGTTTTACTTGTATATATGTTTGACCGTTTGGGCAGACGTGATGATGAGACACCGTTTGTTGTCGAATGGTTTGCGAAACAGGGAATAGAGGTATGGAGTACGCAGGAGGGACAGCAGCAGTTTGAAAATCATACCGATAAACTTCTCAATTACATACGCTATTGGCAGGCGAACGGCGAGAGTGTTAAGACCTCGATGCGGCTGAAAACAAGAATGGCACAGCTTACGGCAGACGGAATATATCATGGCGGAGCAACGCCGCTTGGATATAAGGCAGTCAATCTCGGACGTGTGAATAAGAAAGGACAGCCTGTTAAGGAGTTGCAGATAGATCCCGGGGAAGCGGAATATGTTAAAATGATATTTAATAAAACTCTTAATGAGGGATATGGTTCATATCGAATGGCTGAGTATTTAAACAAACTTGGAGTGAGAACTCATAACGGAAGTGAATTTCAATGCGACACAATAAACCGTATTCTAAAGAATAAGCTTTATTGCGGATATTATGTAGCAGGCGAAACAACATCTCCCAAGCTTGAACATCTTGTAATTATTGATGAAAATGTATTTGATGAGGCTCAGAAAATACTAAAACAGCGTTCAAAGAAGAATGAGGAAAAAACGAGTATTGCGAGAACAACAAAGGGAAAAACATTGCTGTCGGGAAATATTTATTGCGCTCATTGCGGCAGTCACCTTGTTGCAAGGAGCAGTAAAGATGTGTATAAAAGAAAAGACGGAACAGAGGGCGTATCATCAATGATCAGTTATATGTGCTATCACAGGGCGAGAAAGCTAAACGACTGTGACGGACAAAGCATATACAGTGCCAAGAGAGTAGATGCAGTTGTACTTAATGTAGTCAGGAATTATCTTGATAAAATTAAAAAGACACCAAAAGATAAGGCATTGGAAATGCGATATAAAAAAGAATTAAGCGAGAAAAATAAAATCAGGAACGAACTGCAAAAAGAGCATGACAAGCTCAAAAAACGTCTTACGGAATTATCACTTGAAGTAGGAAAGAGTTTATGCGGTGAGAATAAGTTCCCGGTGGACGTGCTTGCAATATCGATAAATTCCACAAAAACGGAGATAGAGAATGTAGATAAAAAGATAGCCGAATGCGACAGAGCATTAGAGGAAAAGAGCGAGGTAATTTCAAAACTTGATTATTACTATGAGCAGTTTATAGCGTGGGCAAATGAATTTGATAAGACTACGCAGGAACAGCGTAAGATGATAATATGTCAGTTAATAGATGAAATAAATGTAGGAAGGGGATATAACATTGAGATAAAAATGAATGCAAGTTATGGACAGTTTTTCAGTGATGCAGAGCCAATACGAGCAACAGAAGATATTAAATGAATTGTATGCTTTCGATTCTACGACAATACCTTTATGTCTGTCTAT
>CAJKHT010000013.1 GCA_905199755.1 uncultured Eubacteriales bacterium
CAACATGATGTCAATATGCTCTTTTTATTTTACCCCAACATTTATAATAGAACCAAAAATCAATGGTAAGCGATGTGGGAAAAGAAGTTTTAAGAGATATAGGACTCTTGGCGGAGTACATAATCCGCAAGTGCAAAGGGTATTGTGATACAGCAGATATTTGCATAAAAGATAAAATCATTCGGGATATGGCAGAGGTGACCTCAAGAATGAAGAATGAAATCAGACTTGTCTGTATTGACGATTTGAGGATACTGAATGATAACCACGATATAGCGGTTGTCGAGTGTGTGGATATGCTCGATGATGCCGTAAAAAAGGAACCGTACAATAACAATGAGGTTAAGTTCAAAGCTGATGCGGTTATAAGCATGGTGCTTGACATTATCCATCAAAATATCAGAGAAGATGCTGACTATAAGAAAATATCCGAGGGAGTGATAAATGAAAATGTTCAGATTTAATTTTTATCATACAAGAAAAGAAAACTTTTTCAACAATAACAATGCGGAGCAGTCGAAGGGGTTGATCGGATATTTAAGAGGCGACTTCGGAAGAAACGGTAATGAGTTTTATACATCATGGTTTGACAAAAATGAAAAGCTGAATAAAGAACCGTTTAAAACAGAGTTTAATGATGTTATGAACTTTTTGAGGGAACGGCTTTTGACCGACAGGGCATATATGAGGAGCTTTGTATATGGGAACGAACAATTAAAGCTTGATACATCCGAAAGCAACTCGCACGGAATGTTTGTCGAAAGCGAAAATTATGAGTACGATATAAGGACGATTTCGGATAGCGGAAATTATGACTTTTATATCTATTGCTATGATAAACGCTTTCAAAAACCACAGTACCTTAATGCCAAGCGGTTTCGTGATGAATACGGCAAGCTGACCGAAAGGGTGGAGGAAATTGCAAGAAAAACTTTGCCGGAGGCGCACAATTATTATATTGACGGCGACAGATATGAGAACGAAGGCAAAATCTATACATTTAAGGTAACAGATGAAAATATGATGTTTGAGGGGGCAGACGGAACAAAATTGTTTGTTGCACCCGAAATGCTCGGAACATATCTGCCGGACATTGCATCGGTTGGTAATTCATTCTCCAAAGTGCCGCTTGATCAGACGCTCTCAAATATAACGCTTGGTGATTTGTTAAAGGGCGTAAGTCTTTCAAGTGTTCATATTGTACATAATGAGGTTGAACATGATTTGGCAACAATAGAAGATTTGTCATATGACAATTTTACCGCTGAAGGCAGAACCGAGTGGGCAGATGTCCTTGCAGCAAGAGTGGAGCAGATATATGAAGGCAGCTACGGTTTGCAGATTCAATGCAGCAATGTTGAATGTGAACGTCTGGAGGAGTTTTCAAAAGCACTTGCCGGATACTGCCCGGCAGAGGATTGGGATAAATGGTTCAATAACGAAAGCGAACAGGAACAAAATATGAAAATGTAGAGGAGGATAATACAATGAGAAGAAATATAGAGGTTGTAAAAGATATAAGGAAGGAAATCGAAAATTTTCAACTATTGTCAGATGACGTTGATTTGATGATACGGACAGAAAAATGCGATATAACGGATTTATTTAAAAATGACGATATGCGCCTAAAAAAAGTGGTAGAGGTAGTAGAAAAAGTTGTAGATTATACAAAGGAATTAACAGAGGATTTCAGAGACACGCTTGATTATAGTGTGGGAGAAGATGGCGGCTTTGATTGCAGCAGCCTTGAATGGTGTCTTGCAAAGGTAAAATACGATCCGTTTGAGATTGTAAATTATCTTGAAATCTTTGAAAACGCATTCCGTGATTTTGATATAGAGCTTAATGCGGTGGAAAAATGGTACAAGTTGTTTACGCAGACAAGCTATCAGACCGGGGGAACGGAGCAGGTGTAGATGGGCAAACTTTTCTTACTCTGCACAAGACTTGCAAGGTATGAAACTATGATGCAGGAAATTCCCGGATTTAAAAATAATCATATATTTGATTATCGGTATTATGGTATGCTGGAAGACGTATTCGGCGAAAACAGTGCAGAGAAATTATATAAAAAGATAATTGAAATTAACGGAGGGGATGTTTATAGGATGTTATTTACAGATAACAGGCATAAAAGCCGATTCAATAACTTTTATAAATTTGCGGTAAAAAACGGCTATGAGTTGATTGAGTCAAACAAAAACATTGCGGCGATTTTCCTCTTGTCGGCAAACGAATATTTATGGGAACAGGCAAGGAGTGTTATTGCAGACGATGAGCTTATGACAGATAAGCTTGATACCCACTCGGATGATGAAGATGTGTATGACATTTATCAAGCTATACGCTTTATATTATATGGCGCGGGCAGACTTTCAATAGAGGACTTGGCAGAGCCGGAGATTATGAAAGATAGTGTTGTCATGCTCATAACCAACGCATTTATCGTAAATAAATATGGTATTGAACTGTTGAAAAATTCAAATAATATAAAAAAGAAAAACAGCGGAAGGAGAAATGTAAGATGTTATACGCAGTAGTATTCGCCGCCGGAGCATTCTTCGGCTTGGCAACAACATGCGTGTTTGTTGTAAGCGGACAGGAATCAAGAAAAGAGGAACGGGAATAGAACCGAAATGAATAGAATAAACAGTAAGATTATATAAAGCGGTCGTATTGCAAATTGATTTGCAGTGCGGCCGCTTTTTTAGTTTTCGAAAAAAAAGAATGGAGGTCTTTATGGGCAACCGTATAAGAGATGCGCCTTCGGTGTGATAGGTCAAAAATCAAACGGAGGTGATACCAATCAGAACAGATGTCAAAAGTCCGATTTGCTGGGTGGGCGGAAAGGCGGCATTGAAAGATGAAATAATCGCAAGCCTGCCGCTTAAATGCGACAGGTATGTGGAGGTATTCGGCGGCGGTGCGACAATAATGCTTGCAAAGCCGAGAGACAAGTTTGAAGTATATAACGATTTCAATTCAGACCTTGTCAATATGTTCAGGTGCATTAAGGAAATGCCTCTTTCATTTTTCAAGACGGCAGGATATCTGCCGCTGAATAGCAGACAGGAATTTGCTGACTTGCAGAAGTTTCTGCAGAAACAGCATTTTGACAGCAGTTACATAAAACAGGAAACAAAAGTTGCAAAAGAAATATTAACCGAGGAAGAAGCAAACCAAATTTGCACAATCTTACAGGGAAGAACAGAGCTTTACGATGTGGAAAGAGCTGTTGCGTTTTACAAGGTGATACGCTACAGCTACGGAAGCAGCGGCAAAAGCTTTGGAAGTCAGCCTGTTAATTTGGAAAATGCACTTCTGGGGATTTATGCGGTATCTGACAGATTAAAAAACGTAGTGATAGAGAACAAAGACTTCGAAGGCCTTATAAAACAGTACGACAGAAAAAATACGGCATTCTATGCCGATCCGCCGTACTATATGTCGGAAAGCTTTTATCAGGTAGGTTTCGGACTGGAGGATCACCTGCGTCTTTCGGAGTGCCTTCATCACATAGAAGGAAAGTTTTTGCTGTCATATAACGACTGTGACTTTATAAAAGACTTGTATAAGGACTGCTGTATAGTAGAGTTATCCCGTCCTCACTCGCTTGCGCAGAGATACAGCGCAGGCAAGGTATTCAAGGAACTGCTGATATCGAATTTTGATATAAATGAACGAAGAAAAAGCGAACCTACACAATTAACTTTATTTGGAGATGAGATATATGCAAGAAACCTATTACAAGAGTATAGGCAAAAAAGGACGAACAACTATACCGTTATGTATGAGAATTGTCTTAGGGATAAGAGATGATACTCTGCTGCGGTTTACGAGAAATTCAAAACAGGTCATCATAACGCCGATGCGTGAGTGTGAAAGCGGCATATGTGAAATGCACAGAAAGGCATCGCTTGACACAGACGGAATCAAAAGTCTGGTTGATGAGATTTCGGATGAAACATTGGCTCAGATGCTGCCTGTTATTATAAACAAGCTGAAAGGAGTAACCGGAGGACAATCCGGTATGGCTGATCAAACTTAAAATAACGAATCGGTAAAATCATTTTCAGTATGCGGATAAACCCTCCGGTGTCAGAAATATATGATACGATTTTTTGATATGTTTTCGGGAATAGGCGGATTTCGCGCCGGACTTGAAAGCATAGAGGGTATGGAATGTATAGGTCATTGCGAGATAGATAAATTTGCAGATATGAGCTATCGTTCCGTTTTTAATACAGAAGGTGAGGTTTACTATAATGACGCAACAAAAATTAACCCAAAGGATATCCCCGGCTTTGATCTCCTTTGTGCGGGATTTCCCTGTCAGGCGTTTTCAGTCGCAGGCAAAAGACGCGGCTTTGAAGATGCCAGAGGTACGCTCATCTTTGAAATTGTCAGAGTGCTTGGAGAAAAGCGACCTAAATATTTTTTACTTGAAAATGTTCCCGGTCTGCTTAACCATGACGAAGGGCGGACTTTTACGCAAATCCTCATTGCGTTATCAGACCTGGGGTATGGTATCGAATGGCAGGTGCTTAACAGCGCGGATTTCGGTGTTCCCCAAACCCGGAAAAGAGTGTACCTTATCGGATATCTTGACGAAAGATGTGCCGGAAAAATATTACCTTTCACAGAGTGCAACCCTCAGACTGTTAAACAAATCCTTGGCGGAAATCAGGGACAAAGAGTGTACAATCCCGAAGGACTCGGAATAACGCTTGCGGCAAATGCAGGTGGACAGGGCGGAAAGACAGGTCTTTACGATGTTTCCTGCATTGATATGAACGAGGAGCCTGTATTGACACGGCTTGTTCGATGTATCAAAAGCCGATATAACAGCGGAATCACAAAAAGAAAGGGAGAAAACTCTGCCATTATTGAAGGCGTTATGCCGTGCTTGACACCCGGCAAGCTGTATAAAAGGCAAAACGGCCCTCGTTTTCGTGGTGAGGACGGTCTGATGTTCACGATAACCGCAACAGACAGACATGGTGTTTTAGAAAAACTTCGGATAAGACGGCTTATGCCGCAGGAATGTTTGAGAGCACAGGGATTCAGTGAGGAACAGGCTCAAAAGATATGCTCGGTAAATTCCGATAATCAGGTGTATAAACAGGCAGGGAATGCCGTTACCGTAAATGTGATACGGGCAATCGGTGAAAGGTTAAAAGAAGTGGATGATGAGTTATACAAGAGAAGGAGGTAGATTTTTTTGGACTATAAAGCAAGCGTGAAACTGAATACAAACGGCGATAATAAGTCACTCAAAGGCTATGCTTCCATATCAATCGATGATGAATTTGTTGTAAAAGGTCTGACAATAAGAGAAGGAGAAAACGGTAAGTTTGTATGTATGCCGTCAATAAAAATCGGTAACGAGTACAGAGATGTTGCATTTCCCGTCACAGGTGAAGCAAGAGAGAAAATAACCAACGCTGTACTTCAGACATATGAACAGGAAATCAAAAATATGGAGGCACGAATAAATGAGGAAAAGAAAAATGTTCAAAAAAACGGAAAAGTGCAATCAGGAAATTCCGGTAAAAAATCAGGCACTAAATCAAATGAGCGTTCAAAAGAGCATAAGAATACAGCCGAAGAACCTGCACAGGAGGGGCAGGACGAGACATTAAGCGAAGATGAAGGAATGTCTATGGGCGGAATGTGAGGTGAACAGCTATGGCGGTGGAATTTTACCGTTATTCATACAGGACAGCGGAGCATGACGGCGATGTGGAAGAATACCGAGCAAGCCGTGATGAGAACAGAAGGTGTATGGAATTCATTCAGAATCCGCAGACCGGACTTTATGCAAACGCGTATAAAGATAATGTTGTCGATAAAGACGGAGCCTATCTTGATAAATGTATAAGCGAGTTTGGTATGCAGCGAATGATGTTCGTTATTGCCAACACGGTGAAAATGTCAAAGCACGACGGAAGATGGTCGCCGGAGGTTAAGGAATGGGCAAAGGACTTTATGACATCTCACACGAGCGAGTATGCAGACGGCTATCTGTCGCAAATACATACCGGAGTAGTAAATATTCTTGCAGAAAAAATTATTAAAAAATATAACAATCTTAATCTTTTCAGCAGAAAACATTGCATGGACGAGAGTGTTGATATGGAAGGAAAGGTCATTGTATTAAACCATATGTCAATGAAAGAAGAATATTGGAAACCGGAATATCAGCTTTGTCTTGCGACAGGCGGATTCGGCTGCAGACCGACAGCGTCAGGCAGAGCTGTGTATGCGACTTGTCTGTATGACGGTGATAAGGCGAGATGGAACAGAGAAAATGTTCTCGGCGTACTAAAGTTATGTCAAGCTTGACATAACTAAAGGACGAATACTTGCCGGATTGGGCAAGAGAAAAACTTGAAGAATTACAAAATACCGGACCGGAGGAAGAACAGACCGGCGGTATAAACTTAAACTAAAATGGAGGTATCAGAAACAATGAAAACAAAACACAGTTTAAAAATGAAATCGCTAATGTCGGCATTTCTTGCAGTTGTAATGATTTTGGGAACACTCCCTGTAATGAATGTCTTTGCGGCACAGAAAAGCGATTACGAAGATCCTGCGGATAATTGGCTGAAAACAAATAACCGCACAAATGAGCTTGATATGAATGCAACCGTAACCTATGAAACGCAGTGGTGCCCGGTATGCAATAAACACACAACTGTTTTAACCTACCGTGTACCCGAATACACCAAATCGGGACAAACGGCTATGAATCACGGTGTTAAGTGGTCAGACGGTTATGAACATGTTATAATAGGGACAAGGAAAGAAAAGCCCGTAGATACGGGAGTTTCGGAACTTGTCCCTTTTTCATTTTCTTGAAATGGACAAGCGTATTTAATTTATAAGTCTAAAAATAATCAATGAGAGGATATGATAATGATGTCAAAAACTATAGTAATCTGCAACAAGAAGGGTGGTGTCGGAAAGACGGCTACGGCGGTTAATTTATCGGCAGCTTTAACGAGAGCCGCCAAGAAGGTTTTGGTGCTTGACCTTGACTCACAGCATAATGCGACACAGATACTTACGCCCAAAGGTATAACGCTTACCAAAACAATCAGTGACCTTATGGAAAATTCTATGGAGGCAGATGTATCCGAGTGCATATGCAAATCCTATGAAGGCATTGACTTCATAGGCAGCAGCAACAGGCTTACCAATACGGAAATTGCAATGGCTGGAATGTCATTTCGGGAAACAATTCTGAAAAGGCTTTTGGTTGATGTGCAGAACGATTATGATTACATAATTATAGACTGCCCGCCGAGCGTAGGGTTGATGACGCTTAATGCACTTTCAGCGGCAGACGGGGTTATAATACCGATAAAATCAAATGATTTTTCATCACTCGACGGATTTGCCGAGCTGATAAAATATATTAAGCTGACAAAATCACAAATAAATACGAATTTGAGCGTAGCCGGAATCCTGCTGACATATTACTCACCCGTCACAAATATTGCAAAGGTTGTATGCGAACAGGTTGAGAGTATTAAAGCAGTACCCATATTAAAAACAAAAATCCGATTATCAACCACTGTTGCCGAAACTCCGGCAGTGCGAAAAACATTGTTTCAGTACAAGCCGAACAACAAGGCTGCGGTTGATTACGAAAATCTTGCAAAGGAGGTAATGGAACTGTATGAGCTTAAAGAAATTGCAAATGGATGCGGATAATCCGATATTTGAGGAAATGACATCTGATGAACAATCGGAAATAGCGTCAATATTTGATACGCCGCAGATAGATGATAAGCAAAATCAGCAACCTATCTCGGAAATTCCGCTTGATAATATCAGACCGTCACAGCACAACAGGTTTGAACCGTACACAGGCGAAAAGAAACAGGCTATGATAGACAGCATTATAGAAAACGGTATCATTACACCGCTTACGCTGAGAAAAACGGAAACATCGGATATATATGAAATCATATCGGGCGAAAATCGTTGGCGATGCGCGAGAGAGGCAGGGCTTGAAAGCGTTCCTGCCGAGATCAGAGAGTGCAGCGAGGAAGATGCAATTATGCTTCTGACAGAAGCTAATCTCATAAATCGTGATGTATCTTTCAGAGAACGGGTTATTGCATATCGACAGCAATATGATGTTATGAAAAAGAAGTCGGGTGAACGAAGTGACTTGCAAGCTGACGGAGAAAAGGTTGACAGTCTGGATATTCTTGCAAAGAAATACGGCGGTTCACGAACACAGATGTATCGGTATATCAGAACTGCGGAATTATCTGATGCTTTAATTACGGCAACAGGTTCTAACAGGATAGCACTTGACGCTGCCGTAAAATTGACAGCGCTTGACGAAAATGCACAGGCGGTTGTTGCAAACTATCTTGAACAAACGCATTACAAAATTAAAGGAAACAGTGCAGATGAAATTGTCAAAGCGTTTAATACCAACAGCTTAAATTTTGGCTCGCTTGACGATATATTTGAAAGCGAAGATAAAAAACATAAGCCGATAACATCCATTAAAATAACAAAGTTTTCAAAGTATTTCAGCGGTGTAAGAGATTCAGAGTATATAGAACAAACCATTGAAAAAGCATTGGAGATGTATTTTGAGCATATGGAAGAAAACACAGCCGATGAAGATGATGAATACACTCAATGCGGAGAAATTGAGTAAGGAGGAGCATTGTTATGAAGGCATTGGATATTAAGTATAGAGATGTGGACGGAGCTAAATACCCCGAACTGCAAATATCTAAGAACCCCGAAGCTGATAGAATACCGCTCGGAAAATACGGACAAATATGCTTAAACTTCATTAAAGAGGAATACCCTGACAGATATGCCGAGCTTAGAATGAGCGGAGATTTAATGCCGCTTATGCACGAAGTAAATGAAGAAGCTTACAGACAGGTAAAAGACCTTACGGAAAAGCTGATGAAAAAAGAACAATTCGATAAATCAGATACGATGGCAAGGACGAGAATATATAATACCTGTCAGGCAGAAGCGGAAAGTGTTGTATTAAACGAGTTTGTATATCAGCCGAGATAAAAATATAAATGATGATAAAACAAAGACAGGAGGACTGAATAATATGAAGAAAAATATAGTTATGGCAGTTATCTTTGCAATGGTTATGGGAATGAGTACGGCAAATGCAGCCGAAATTCCGACGGAATCACTTCCCTTTTATGTGAATGATGAAAGTGTGATAATTGCGGAAAGCCATATATCCGATATTTTAGATGAGGTTAAAAACGGACTTGGATATGCCGATGCGGTAAATAAAGCAAACAGCAGAATTTTAAATGCCGTGCTGAACAATGAAACAAACGGCTATGGTTACGGTGTACTTGCCGATATTACAAGAAATGCGGTATTTCAGTATCGTGAGATGTATCTGCGCCCGGAATTTTACCGAAACGCAGAGGAATGGTTAAAACCGCTGCTCACCGATATTATTGCAGAGTATGCAAACGGGACAACGGATAAAAATACAGCAATCAAAAAAGCGTATGAGAAAATATATCAGACAGCAGATAGGTCATTTGATTATGACGCACAGCTGGAGCTTGACACTTGTTACAGAGATATTCCGTCTGTTTGCGGAAGCTACTTCACCGTTGCAAGAAAGCTGATATTAAATGCAAAATAAATTGCAGACAAATCTTCAATGCCGCCCTTCGGGGCGGTTTTTGTTTTATCATCGGAAAATAAGGATAAGGTGAATATGGAGAACTATACAGGTAAAAAAGACTGTTTTGCGTATCAGACAAGACACTGTATGGCATTGACCGAAATGCTTTGCAAAACGAGAAAATGCCCGTTTTATAAAACACGCAGACAGTTTATAGAGGATTTGAAGAAATATCCTCCGCCGGAGGGTATGCACTGGCGAATAAGAGATAAATAAAAATATAATGAAAGCAAATTAAGATAAGCCGCAAAATGTCAGAGAAATCTGATGTCTTGCGGCTTTTTGTTTGCTTTCTGCGGAAGGAGGAACATAAATGGGCAAAATAAAAGCCGTTTGGGAACTGTTTGACGAGGCGAGCCGTGAGGTATCAAGAAACGGCAAAGAGTGGACGGATTATCTGAAATTTGCGTCACGAATATATAAATATAACTTTGATAATGCCTTGCAGATTTACGGACAGAATAAGGACGCAACTATGCTTGCCGAAAGAGAGCTTTGGGAAAACCGTGTCGGCAGAGCAATCAATAAGGAGCATACCAACATAGCCGTATTTGATGTTATGTCGGCAAAGCCGCAGCTTCGCTATTTGATTGATATATCCGATACAAGCGGTGATGAAAAAACATATCCTCGTCTGTGGCGGCTCACACCTGAAAATTCGCAGCCGCTTTTGGAAAGACTCAAGGAGCAGCACCCGGCAGACGCAGATACGATTGAAGAATATATCGGGTTTGAAGCTGTACGCAGAGTTAATGAGATTCGCCCCGGCTTTTATGACGGCATTAAAAGAAATACCGAAGGCTCGCCGCTGTTTGAAATTGAGGACGACGAATTAAAAGCCAAGGTCAATGTTATGGTGTGGAACAGCGCCGTATATATGATGTATTCAAGATGCGGCTTTGATACAAGCGGACTTGACGGACAGTTTGAAGATATTTCTGATTTTAATAATAAATCCCTTTTGTATCGTATGGGCAACTGTGCAACAATTATTGCAAGAGATTTTTTAAGCGAGTGTGCAACAAGCTTAAATCAGCTTGCAAAGGAACACCGTGAGCAAGCCATCAGAGAAAAGAATAATACCGAACCTCAAATTGCACCGCCCGTTTCCGCAAAAAGGCGTATATCGGAGAATATCCGAAAAGGAGCAGGGAAAACCGCAGAGGTGAGCCCTGCACAATTAAGTATTTTCGGCAATGATGAAGAAGCTGCCGAAACAGTTGATGTTAGCAGTGAAAGTGACGAAATCAGCGATGATGATGTTATAAAAAGTATTGCTTCTTACGGCAGCCTGATTGCAGGCGGAAAACAGAGAATATATGAGTTTTTTCAGAGCAATACAGGCTGGAAAGACAGAGCAAGTTTTTTGAAAAATGAATACGGAATATGCGGAGCGTCCGTAACGGTAGACGATATGTATTATTCGTGGATGGCAGATGGAAAAGGAATCGAGTATCACGCAAGGGAAAATACCGATAATAAAAAGCGTATTACTTGGAACAGCTTTGCGAAATATGTTCAGGAGTCAATAAATGAAGGTACATATTATATTCCCGAACCGAAGGCTGAAATACAAGAAACCGAATCGGCAGATGAAGCCGAAAACATAAAACCCGATTTCAAATACGGTGATTTCATTTCTCTTAACGGCGATATATTTGAAGTGCTTGACAGCGATGAGAAAGAACAGACTACGGATTTGGGTGACATACAGTTTTATGTATCGCCGCATACATATGTTCTGGTTGAGGCAACACCGTGGGAGGATTTTAAAACAGCCGAGCTTGTCAAAACGCCTGAAAAGGCATTGCCGGAAATTCATGTTAACGATTATGTGAAATATCAAAACCGCAAATATATGATTACAAGAATTGACGAGGATCATGTACATTTGCTCGATGAAACATATAAAGGCAATTTGCATCCGCAGCTTTGGACAAGTAAATCAACATTTATAGAAGCACCGATTTATGATATTCGTGAGGCTTTAAGAAATACAGACCTTGAAAGAACCTATACCAAAGAGGAGTTTTTTAACAGTGAAGTTGAAATGCTGTCAAAGGAATATGACGGCAGAACTTTCTATTTCCCTTATGCAATAGTTCATGCGGACAGATTTTTATTGAATTTTGCACCAAAAGAAGAATGGGCGGAACAAGCGCTTAAAGACGGACGAAAAAACGCATATAAGGACTATTTGATGGATCACCTCGGATATAGCCATAAAGAGGCATTGGCAGAGGCTGAAATTATGACAGAGGACGAATATGACAAGCATTATTCAGATGATTACAAGGTCAACATAGAAGATCAATTTTCTGTTGCCGACAGGCAGTACGAGGTTTTAAACTTCGACCAAAACAAACAAGAGGTGTTGGTTCGTGATATTACGAACAGCGATGAGGAAAATCTGCCGCTTTACGAAATTTTCGATATTCCGTTTGTTTACCACAGAACACAGGCTATAAAGGATTTAAGAAATGTTGAGCTTCAGGATTTCTTAAATGCTCCTGTTGATTTTATCAATGTTACCTTTGGTGAGGGTGATGAAGAAACAGTATATACATATGGTTATTTGTATCTCAAAAATGCCGTCATTTATATGGACTATACCGTTGACAATCCGGAATGGACGGAAAAAGAGGTTGAAAACGGACAGCGCAGAGCTTTCAGAAATTATCTGAGTGATGTTATGGGATATTCGGATAAGGAGGCTTGTGTTGAATCAGGGCTGATGCAGGCAGAAGAATATGATAAGCTGACGGAAACCTTTGTGCCTGTATCTGATATTCCAAAAGCAGATGAGGTGCTGAACACACCTGTTGAAGAAACAGAAACACAGCCGTTGCCGACAGTAAATGAAAATTCAGAGTTGTCGGTCGCAGAGTTATTTGAAAAAATACATTCGGAGGATAACGGCAAGACTATAGCGCTATTCCCCATAGGCGATTTTTATGAGGCATATGGTGACGATGCAAAAAATCTTGCAGAGGAGCTTGACTTGCATCCGACAAATAAGGTGGTTGACGGCAGAAACTATGATATGTGCGGTTTTCCGAATCATATTTTGGAGCAATATATGAACGCTCTGAATGATAAGGGTTATGATGTCGCTCTGGTAGCTGAAAATAACAAGGTACTCAGGGTTATTTCCACCGAAAAAGCATTGGGAAAAACCGTTGATACGGAAGAAACTGTTGCACCTGTTATCGAAAACAGAATTGATTACACATACTCGCCCGATGACAATATAGACGCAGGAGGCCCGAAAGCAAAATTCAAAGCAAATATCGAGGCGATTAAATTGCTTAATCAAATTGAGAGTGAAAACAGACTTGCAACGGCTGATGAACAGCGGATACTCTGTAAATATGTCGGCTGGGGCGGTCTTTCGGAGGCTTTTGACGAAAATAATTCGTCTTGGAGTTCGGAATATGCGGAGCTTAAAGGAATTTTGACTGATGATGAATATAAAAGTGCATTGGCATCGGTTTTATGTGCGCATTATACGCCGCCCGAAATTATTGAAAATATTTATGCAACGATTGAAAGAATGGGATTTAAGGGCGGAAATGTGCTTGATCCTGCAATGGGAACGGGCTTGTTCTTTGCAGCAATGCCGGAGGAAATGAAGAAAAACAGTAAATTATACGGCTATGAAATTGACGATATTTCCGGCAGAATTGCAAAACAGCTTACACAGACGGCAAATATAAAAATACAAGGCTATGAAACAAATGAAGAACCTGATAACTTTTTTGATATTGCTGTCGGAAATATCCCGTTCGGAGATTATAAGCTGTTCGATCCTAAATTCAATAAATATAAGTTTCTGATTCATGATTACTTTATAGCCAAAACGCTTGAAAAGGTTCGCCCCGGCGGCGTTATCGCCTTCATATCCTCAAAAGGTACATTGGATAAGGAAAATGAAAGTCTGAGAAAATATGTCGGAAACCGTGCGGAGCTGCTCGGCGCTGTTCGTATGCCGAACAATACTTTCAGGAAAATGGCAAATACCGAGGTAACGGCAGACATCATATTCTTGCAAAAACGGGAAAGAATCGTTTCTGCCGAGCCGTATTGGACAAAGCTTGGCATTGACGCCGAAGGTATTCCGGTAAACGCATATTTTGAACAAAATCCGTTTATGCTGCTCGGCAGTATGCAATACGATAATCGGTTCGGAACAAACAGTATGACATATTTAAAAGCGGCAGATGATTTTGATTTAAAAAGAGATTTACAGGCAGCTTTAAGTGCAATAGAGGGACATATAACCGAATATGAAAGGACTGAGGAAGCGGACAGCGGAGAAACTATTCCTGCCGATCCGAATGTCCGTAATTTTACTTATGCTTTTGTTGATAACACCTTATACTACCGTGAAAATTCCGTTATGCGAAGAATGGAATATGAGGGCAAGGCTCTTGAAAGAATCAAGAACTTGTGCGAAATCCGTGACATTACCCGCAGCTTGATTGAAGTACAGACAGATGAAGAACCCGATGAGGTTATCGGCGCCTATCAAGCCGAGCTTAACAAAAGATATGATTTGTTTGTAAAAAAATACGGAAATATCAGCATTTCCGCAAACGAGCGTGTTTTTCGGGATGACAGCGATTATCCCCTGCTTTGTTCTCTTGAAAAGTTTGATGATGAAACCAAGACCTATTCAAAAGCTGATATTTTCAGTAAGCGAACAATAAAGCCGGAAAAAAAGCCTGAGAGTGTTGATAATGCTCTTGACGCTCTTAAATTATCGCTGTCGGAGTACGGTCGTGTAAACTTAGACTATATGTGTGGATTGTACCATAAATCACAAAGCGTTGTTTTTGATGAATTAAAGGGACAGATATATCTAAACCCTGAAAAAATCAACGAACCGCTGCCGCCGAATATGACGGTCGAGGAATATTTCAGCGCATACGGAGATAAGCACAAATGTATTGAAACGGCAGACGAATACCTGTCGGGTGATGTGAGGCAAAAACTGAAAATAGCAAGATTTTCGGCAGAAGGACACCCGGAACTGTTTTCGGATAATGTGTCGGCGCTTGAAGAAGTGCAGCCGCCGCTTTTAACTGCTGCTGAAATTGCCGTAAGTACGGGACTAACATGGATTAATAAAGAGGATTATACGCAATTTATGTATGAAAAATTTAATACCCCATCATATGCGCAGTATGGAAGTGGTGCAATAACCGTTGAATATAACAGATTTACAAATGCTTTTGCAGTGAGAAATAAAAGCTATGACGGAAGCTCTGTAACAGTAACTCAAACCTACGGCACAAACCGAATGAACGCATACGAAATATTTGAGGCGAGCCTTAATATGAGAAGCGCTACCGTTCACGATGCGGTTGAAAAGGACGGCAAGACGACATACCCCGTAAATCAGAAAGAAAGTATGCTTGCAAGAGAAAAGCAGTATCTTATTGAAGAAGCCTTCAGAAGCTGGATTTTTGAGGAGCCGGAGCGAAGAAAAAAGTATGTTGATTATTATAACGAGAATTTTAATAACATAAGACTCAGAAAATATGACGGTAGCTTTTTGACCTTTCCGGGTATGACAAATGACATCATTATGAGAGAGCATCAGAAAAATGCCGTAGCAAGAGCATTGTTTTCAAACACAAACGAGCTTTTGGATCATAAGGTTGGCGCGGGAAAATCCTTTGTTATGGTTGCAAGCTGTATGGAACTGAAAAGGCTGGGGCTTGCAAACAAAAGCATATTTGTTGTACCGAACCACTTAACCGGGCAGATGGGCGCTGAATTTTTAAGACTGTATCCGTTTGCAAATATACTTGTGACTACCAAAAAGGATTTTGAAAAGAAAAACCGATTACGGTTTGTCAGCAAAATTGCAACAGGTGATTGGGACGCTGTTATTATCGGTCACAGTCAGTTTGAAAAGATTTCAATGTCAAAAGAACGGCAGATTATGATGCTGGAAAAACAGGTTAATGAAATAGTTGAGGCCGTTGCGATAGCAAAAGCCGAAAGCGGTGACAGAATTACCATAAAGCAAATGGAGAAGATGAAAACCGACCTGAATACTCAAATTCAGGAGCTTGCGGACGACAGCAAAAAGGATGATTTAATTACATTTGAAAGCTTGGGAATTGATTATATGTTTGTTGACGAGGCTCATTATTTTAAAAACTGTGCCGTATTTTCCAAAATGCGTAATGTTGCCGGAATTGCACAGACCAAAGCGAAAAAAGCAACGGATATGCTTATGAAGTGTCGGTATATGCAGGAGGTAAACGAAGGTAAGGGCATCGTGTTTGCAACAGGAACACCGATTTCAAATTCAATGACGGAAATGTTTGTTATGCAGAGGTACTTAGATCCGAAGGAGCTTGAAAAAAGGCATATGATGCACTTTGACGCATGGGCGGCACAATACGGAGAGTGTGTAACCTCTCTTGAGCTTGCACCTGAAGGAACGGGATACAGATACCGCACAAGGTTTGCAAAATTTAAGAATATGCCGGAGCTTTTATCAATGTATCACAATTTTGCGGATGTTGTAACAGATGAGGACTTGAACTTGCCTATACCCAAAATGCGGGGCGGTAAGCCGATTGTAATAAACAGCGAACCGAGTGATTTTGTGGTAATGCAAATGATGGAGTTTGTTGAAAGAGCAAATGCAATCCATAACGGAATGGTATCAAGCTCAGAGGATAATATGCTAAAAATCACGAACGAGGCAAGACTTCTGGCAACCGATCCGAGATTGATTGATCCTATTGCAGAGCATACGGCGGATTCAAAGGTGAGTATGTGTGCGGAAAATGTGTACCGGGAATTTGAAAAGAGTGCTGATATTAAAGGAACACAGATTGTATTTTGCGATATAGGAACACCGAAAGCAGAAGGTATTTACAATGTTTATGACGGCTTGAAAGCGGATTTAATATTAAAGGGTATTCCCGAAGGTGAAATTTGCTTTATACACGATGCCAAAACGGACGCACAAAGAGAAGAACTGTTTGCCCTAATGCGAAGCGGCGAAAAAAGGGTTATTATCGGCTCAACAAGCAAGCTGGGCGTAGGAACAAATATTCAAAACAGAATAGTCGCACTTCACAATTTGGATTGTCCGTATCGTCCGAGTGATATTGAACAGCGTTTGGGCAGAGGGCTTCGGCAAGGCAATATGAATGATGAGGTTGCTGTTTATACATATGTAACGCAGAACACATTCGATGCGTACATGTGGCAAATAGTGGAAAATAAACAGCGCTTTATATCACAAATTAAGTCAGGCAGAATGGTAGACAGAACCTGCGAGGACATAGATGAAACGGTGCTTACCTTTGCAGAGGTTAAGGCTATTGCAACGGGTGATGAGCGTATTAAAGAAAAAATGGATTTGGATTTACAGGTAAATCGCTTGAAAATGCTAAAATCCAATTATGATAATCAGAGATATTCCTTGCAGGATCAGTTTACAACAAAATATCCGAGAGCAATAGCGGAACACGAAAAAATGCTTGAAAAGCTTACGGAAGATAAGGAGGTTTTTGAGCAAAACAGGTCTGAAAATTTCTGCGTTACGGTATCAGGGCAGGTTATTGATGAGCGTGAAAAAGCCGGTGAGATATTTATAGCTATGGCAAAATCATTGCAGGTGGACGAAAAAAAGAATATCGGCGGCTTTTGCGGATTTAATCTTGAAGTTGAAAAAATGAAAGAGTTTGGCGGTGTTTTCTACTTTTTGCGCCTTGTCGGCAACCTGACATATAAAGCGGAAATGTCGGACAGCGCACAGGGAAATACGATAAGGCTTGAGCACTTGTTTGAAACCATAAATAAAAAAATAACAGAAACACAAGGCAAGCTTGAAACGGACAGAAAAAATCTTGAAAATGCAAAGATAGAGTATGAAAAACCGTTTGCTTATGAAGATGAATTAAAGGAAAAATCCGAAAGGCTTATGTTTCTTAACAGTGAACTTGATTTGGATAAAAAAGACGATGTGGTTGAAGGAAATGATGAAAACAGTGAGGAGGATGAATCGGTGCAGACAAATGAGATTAATAAGCAAAGCAGCAACGCAGAACAGGTGTCGGCTTTGGATGATATGCCGTACTCTGCTCTTGAAAAACAGAATTACAGGCTGATTCGGGCGATGTTTCCGGAAATGCTTAACGGAAAGTGCAGCTACATGAAATTCAGGCAGGAATATTATGATGATATGTATATCGAAAATATTGGCGGCAACACTTTGGCGCTTTGTCTGTTTCACTTGCAAAACGGCGATGTTATGCGAGATCCCGAATACACATTCAAATTTGATAACGAAAACGAAGCGGTACGAATCCTTGAATGGCAATTAGACAGTTTGGGGAAATATGAATGTGTATATGACGCTGACAATCCGAAAATGTACAGCCCGGGCTTGAAAAAGGATTTGGACGAGTCCTTTTATTCCACGCTTAACGACATAATGAAAGTCGGATATGAGGAATATACACGAAATGAAGCCGATGAAGAATGTGACGAGGCTGAGATATAACCTTGTTCCAATTTGGAATAAGGTTATATCTTTTTGGAAGGAGTGAGAACATGAAAAATGATATTTTTAATACGCTTGAAAAAAATGATTTTTCGGTTAGTGAAGATGTTGAAATGATCGCATCGGATAATGCCCTTTCGCTTATTTTAATCCCATATTTTAATATAGACAAAAAGTTAGGAATAAACACAAAAAATATTGATGCGTATGTGGAATTCCAATTGTTATATCATCCTTTTGATGAAAATGTAAAAGTTGAATATGGTGTTTTTGGATATGATTTTGAACACAAAAGAGAATATATTCCGACAAATGAGGAAAATGCGATGTTTGTTGATTATATCGAAGAACAATGTAAAAATAAATATGGAATGAACAGTAAAGAGTTGTATATAAACACATATTTTTGCTCTTTGGCAGAAGATTTTGAATTTGTTTTGGAAAAGAAAATGGAGTATTTCCAAATACGCAATTTGGTGGATGATTTTGTGCTGTTAAAAACTAAGGATGAGAGTATGGAGAAGTATGTCGGAAAGGAAATTGAACCGATTTATATAGAAAGCGAAAAGTGTTTTGGATTCAAGTGCGATGAGACAGATGAGTTAATCTATAGCACAAAAAAGCTTTCCGAAAATTTCGAAAATGAAGAACTTGAAATATAAGTTTAGAAATGGAGCGGCTTATGAGAAAAATATATGAACCAAAACCGAGATTTACTCAGGAACAGTATGAAAAAGCGGCAAGCACAGATGTTTTGAAGTTTTTGCAGGAGCGAGGATATGAGTTTAAAAAGACAGGCGGATCGTATAAGGCAAAGGGTGTTCACGGCGGCTTGGTAGTCAATAACAATCTATGGAATTGGTTTGCAAGAGGTATCGGCGGCACCGCAATAGATTATCTTTCAAAGGTTGAGGGTATGGATTTTGTGAACGCTGTTTTATACCTTTGCGGTGAGGAGTACGACGGCAGCAGAAAGTCGATTGGAAAGATTGCGGAAGAACCGCCTAAACCCAAAGAACTCATTATACCACAGGAAAATTCACATGCAAGACACGCATTTGCATACTTGTCTAAGACAAGAAAAATTGATAATGAAATCATATCTGAGCTTATGCACCAAAAGAAAATATATGAAAGCTTGGAGTATTTTGCGAAAGTAGATGTAAACGGAGAGGGTATGACAGCAAAGCTTGTAACTTTTGCGGATTTTGAAAAATTACCGCAATATAACCTGATAGACCGCTGCGTGGAAAAAGACAGCTTAAAGCTTGGTTTTAATGATGAAAATAGACTCAAATACATAGGTGTTGAAACTATCAGTTATGACAGACTTGCATCATACAAGAAAAGCGGATTTTTTAAGAATATATCAAGTGTTAATAATTGCGTATTTTGTGGTTATGATGAATTAGGTCAAATGAAATATGTTGCTATGCGGAGCGTAAACCAAAACTCAAAATTCAGACAGGATGCCGCCGGATCAGACAAGCAGTATGGTTTTTCTACGGACGGAACGAGTGATGAATTATTTGTATTTGAAGCTCCGATTGATGCAATGAGCCACGCAACTCTTTTTAAACTTGAGGGGCTTGACTGGAAACAGGACAGCAGGGTATCAATGGGAGGTTTATCAGATTTAGCATTGGAGCATTATTTGAAAATGCACCCGTACATAAAGAAAGTACATTTTTGTCTTGATAATGACGAAGCAGGAAAAAACAGAATATACGGTGTATATGATGAGAAAAAAGATGAATATGTCATAGAAAGCTATAAACAAAAATATGAAGGTTTGGGGTATGAAGTATTTGTGGACTTGCCTGTAACAAAAGACTATAATAACGATTTACAAATGTATTTAAGCGAGCAGGCGGCAAATGAAAATGATGAAATTTTAGAAATGTGACCTTGTTCCAAATTGGAATAAGGTTCGGAAAGGACAGGTGATATTTAATGCCGAATCATGTGAGAAATATAATTGTAATTGAAGCGGAAAAAGAAAAAATTACAGAAATATTGAACGCAATCAAAAATGATGAAAAAGGAATAGGAAGTATTGATTTTAACAAGCTGATACCTATGCCGGAATCACTTAATATTGAGTGCGGTTCAAACACACGCAAAGGTTTTGAAATGTTTTCCGATATGAGGGGAAAATATGAGAAATTGATGCAGATACTCAATACTACCCCGGATTCCGAGAAATTTATGTTTGCTGTAAACTTGAAAAAGAAACTTGAGAAAGAAATAAAGGATATGTCGGAAGAAGATAGAAAACTGTTTGATTTGGGGAAACGAGCCTTTGAAAATATTCAGAATTATGGCGCGCCGACTTGGTATGAGTGGTCGGTAGATAATTGGGGTACAAAATGGAACGCTTATGATTTTGACTATGATAAAGATAAAACATTATATTTTAATACGGCATGGTCAGCACCGCACAATATTTTGCAGGCACTTTCCGAAAAATATCCAGAAGTCCGGTTAGAACATAGCTGGGCTGATGAGGATGTTGGATACAATGTTGGAGAGTGTACATATCAGGGCGGCGAAGTAACATATGAAAATATCCCGGCGGGAGGCTCTAAAGAAGCATTTGATATGGCCTTTTCTATTAGGGAGTGTTCGCCTGAAGATTACGGACTTATGCTTAACAGTGCCGGTACGGAGTTCATTGAAGCGGAAAGTGAAACACAGGCTTTGCTGCCTTCAAGTGAAGATGAAGAATTTGAAATGTGACCTTATTTCAATTTGGAACAAGGTTAATTTTATGCGCAAGGAGGTGTGGTTATGTCTACGGCATTAAAACAAAAACCGGAATATAAGCTGAAAGTTGAATATGATGATGAACCGATAAATCCACGCAGGGAGTATGATAATTTTGCACATATGGCTTGTTGGCATCGTAACTATAATCTCGGTGATGAACATGATTTTGATGAACCGTCGGAACTGTTAAAGCAGATGATAAGAGATACTCTATCTGCTGATGAAGTCATTGATTATGTTAAAAAGTCTAAACTTGATGATGTAAGGTTGATGTATAACCGTTCGGAGCGTGAATGGGAGCTTCAGGGCGAGTATAACGGTAAATGGTTTACAGAATACACATTTTTGCCTAATGAATTAAAAAATTCAGATGAGGCAAAAGATTGTGTTTTGGAGTTTTTGTCCATAAATTCACTTAAAGAGCTTGCGGAGAGAAAAAATATAATGCTGCCGCTTTACCTTTATGACCACAGCGGAATCACAATGTCTTGCAGTCATACATACCCTTACAACGACCGTTGGGACAGCGGACAGGTCGGGTGGATTTATGCAAGTTATAATGAAATTGAAAAAGAGTACGGCACTCTGTTGGCAGACACGATAGAAAATGTCGAGAATCTAATGATAGGTGAGGTTAAAACTTATGACAGCTATTTGCGCGGCGAATGTTACGGTTTTATTCTTGAAGAAAACGGAGAAGAAATCGACAGTTGTTGGGGTTTTCTCGGTGATTTAAGAGAGGTTCGCGAGGATATGAAAAGCTATGTTTCAGATGAACAAAAATATCTTTTTGATAACATTGATTACTGCTGTATGGAGTATGCCGAAAATGAAGAATATGAAGATGAGGACGAATACGATATGTGACCTTGTTCCAAATTGGAACAAGGTTCTGAAAGGAGAAATTAAATGTATAATTATAAAGGTTTAACAGTATCTTGGAAAACGCAGAACTGTGAGAGATATTTAAGAGAAAAAATCTTGCCCTTTAGGGGATTGGCATTTGAAGTGATTGACAATTACGGCAATAAAATAGATGAGTTCAATGGTGCATACGGGATAGATTTAAAAGCAGATGAAAATGCGATAAAAGGTTATATAAGAAAGCATATGGAACAGAATGAAGAACAGTATAAAAAAATTATAAGCGAAAACGGAATCTGCAAAGAAAAGATTATTGAAGATATTGATAATATGAACAGAGAAGATAAATATAAGTTGGCATATCATTTGCTTGAAACTTTGGATAAAGACGGTTCCATTCTATATGAAACGGCAAAAGAACAAACAGGAATTACGCCGGAAACATTTTATCATATTCCGAATGAACAGAATTTTTTGAACGGATTAATAAGTCATGAACTTGTGAAATATGCGGAGGCTGCAAAATTCGGAGAAGTTATATATGAAGATGATGTATTAAAAACAGTTTCTGTTGACTATGGCTCGGAAGCATATAAGCGGTATGAGTCAGATTTATATAAGCAGACTGTTGAAAAAATGCTTGATAGTGAAATGTCATTAGAGGATATGATGAATATACAACATAATTTTCTTGATTATAAGTGTGATGCCTTTTTATATAATCCGCTGCACACTGATAAAGAGACAACATATATCGTTCAAGAGGATATAGATAAAGCGGAGGTTTATGGACAAAGTGCGCCGTATAAGGAGTTACCTGAAAATAGAGCAAGAGCTATATTATCGGGTGCATTAGATTATTTGTCAGAATCTTTGAGGAGAAGCAACCTGTATGAAGTTTTAAGCGGTTCGGTCGGTATGCTGAATGAAGAAATTACAGACGAGGGTTTTGAACTTGATGATTATTATGAAGAAGATGAGGACGAATATGATATGTGACCTTGTTCCAAATTGGAACAAGGTTCGGAATGGAGGAATTTTATATGAGCAGCATTAACTCGCACTATTATTTAGTCGGTCACGCAACAAACGGCGAAAATCCCGAAGTGGTATATATGAAACCGACTGCTGAAAACATTGCAAATTTTATTATGAAACACCGGGATTCAGAAGTTACGATAACAGATGAGTTGGATATACCGTTTGTTACAGCTTTTAACGGCTTTATTAACACTTGCAAAGACCAAAATTTTCTTATCGCTGAACTGCATCCTGCAATTATCCCTATTCAGCGTGGTGAAAAGGAGGTCGGAGAGATTATCAAATATTCTATGGGTGAGAATGAATATGAAGATGAGATGTTTGATTAACCTTGTTCCAAATTGGAACAAGGTCACGGAAGGAGGCGATTAAAATAGCAAGACCGAAATTTACTGCAAAAATATCCTATGATATAAAGCCTGTAAATCCGAGATTAAGTCAGGAATATAGTCATATGATATGCTGGCACGAAAAATATAATTTGGGTGATAAGCATAATTTCAAATCTGAAAAAGAGTTGTTTGAGCATTTATTGCAAAAGGCAAATATCAAGTCGGAGGAAATCGGTGTTGATATGGATAATATTGAAAGCTCAAAAGGCAAACTTCTTGAAGAATTAAGAAAGCATATTCCGATTATACCGCTTTTCCTTTATGACGGTAAATTCCCTGAAATGACAGCGGTATCGGAGCGTCAAAAAACGAAAGGCGAGTTTGTCGGATACATCTTTATGGATGAGGAACAGCTTGAAAAACTGTTCGGAGGTGACGGTGAAGATAAAATAAAAAACGGAGCGTGGTATTTACTTGAAGATGCAGACTTATACAGTAACTACATAAGCGGCAATAACTTTCTCTATGAGCTGTTTAAGGACGGAGAACATTTTTGTGCGATGTCAGGCTTTATCGGACAGATGAACAGCGAAATGCTTCATGATATGGAAATGTCGGCAAAGGATATGCTTATCGGCGAAAATGTAACAGCCGAAGAAGTGACCGATATGTTTGGTGTTGACGCGCCGCAGATTATCGAGGATAAAAATGTTGAGAGCGTTCCGAATATTGAAAATGTTGAATACGAAGAAATGGAGATGTGACCTTGTTCCAAATTGGAATAAGGTTAATTTTTTTCGTTAGCTTACAGCCGCAAAGGACAAAAAACGCAGCGTAAAACCGCTGAAAGCTAACGGCAAAATCGTCACTTTAGTGACGGCAAGCTTCCTGTTTGTATATACAAACAGCTTGTTTTAATACTTGGGCATAGCCCAAACCCATTTAAGATAGGAGTGTGAAATTTTATGAAAGACGAAAAAGAACAGCTTTGCCCCAAATGTCAGACGGGGCTTGACAGCCTGAAATTAGACAGCCGAGCGCCTATGTGTCCGTATCTGGATTATCATAACGGTACACATTGCTCAAAATTCCGTGATCTTAAAGAAATGCAGGGAAAAAGCGAATAATGTGCAGGAGGTGATAGTATTGAAGGATTACGGTTTCAGCATACGGATAGAAAAATCCGATTTGGATAAAATCAGAGAAAATGCACAAAAGGCGAATATGACAACTACCGCCTATCTCATAAACAGAGCCTTGCGTGACGACCGGATTATTATACTTGAAGATTTAAAACCCGTATGTCATGAACTAAGAAAAATCGGTACAAATCTCAATCAGCTTACAATGCTTGCACACAGAGGGCAAATAAACTGCGTTAATCTTTCCGCATTATCGGAGGAAGTGAAAAAGCTATGGCAGCCATTGAATTTATTAACCGAAAGAACAAAACCTATGGGGCATTGAGGCGGGTTATAAATTACATAACTCGTCCCGATAAAACCGAGGATAACTTGATTTACGGTGAACTATGCAATAAAAACACCGCATATGAGGATTTTGTTCAGGTCAAGCAAATGTACGGGAAAGAAAAAGGCAGACAGTATATACATTTTGTGCAGTCCTTTTCACCCGATGAAGATATAACGCCGGAAATAGCAAATGAAATAGCACAAAAACTGATTTCGCATCCTGCGTTTAAGGGCTTTCAGGTGCTTATTGCAACGCATACGGACACGCCGCATATTCATACTCATTTTGTTATCAATTCCGTCAATTCCGAAACGGGCTTAAAATGGCAGTTATCGGCAGAGGAACTGCAAAGCATAAAGGACTATTCTGATGAATTGTGCCGTGAATATGGCTTGAATGCAATTGATAATGATAAAAAAGAAAAAGGGCATAGATCGGGCGGCGAATATCGCAGTAAACAAAAGGGGACGAGCTGGAAGTATGAAATATTTTTAGCGGTGACTGCCTGTATGAAAACAGCGACAAGCCGTGAGGACTTTATAAATAAAATGAACGAGCTTGGCTATCAGGTTGTTTGGAATGATAATAAAACATATATAACTTTTATCTCACCGGACGGAAAGAAGTGCAGAAATAAAAAGCTGTACCCACCAGAAAGATTTACAAAAGAGAATATGGAAAAGGTCTTTGAGGAAAATCGAAAACGGCTGGACAAAGCGGAAAGTCAAAAGCGGTGGAATGTGCTTGTTGAGGCAATATATCTTTTCGGAAACAATGCACGAAAAAACAATACAAACGGCAAATTTCCGCTTACAAAATTAGAGGGTGAGGCGTTGAAAGAATATATGATGCTGCATGATAATGAGGGCGAGATAGATTGGAGTGAGGATTTTGAGAATGAGGCTGATTTTGAATTGTAAAGGACGGAAACAAAATGAAAAGAAAATTGATTGTGGCGGCGATATGTTTTATGCTCGCTTTAGTTATTAATGTATATTTATCCGAAGTCGTGTTTCAAGTTGTCGGGAGAACCTTTGACGGTTTTTCCGGCATTTCTTTTTTCGGAAGCTTAAAGAGTATGACGGAAAGCGCAACGCATCGGACAATATTCTGGTGTATTCAGATTTTTGTCGTGCTTGGATTGGTGTTATTGATAGCAAGCCGTATGGTGAGCATGGAAAGCAAAATGATTACAGTTACGGCAGATATTAAAACCCCTGCGGTTGCCGGGCAAAAACAACACGGTTCCGCAAGGTGGCAAACGAAAAAAGAAATTTTCAAAAGCTTTAATGTTGCACGTCTGGATGAAAATAATACAGTCATCAGCGAGCTTATAAAGCACGGTTATGATGATCTTGAGTTTTTTCACAGGAAGGGCGGTGATAGTATGTGAAAACAATATTAAATCATCATTTTAAAGAAGGAACGGTACAAAAATGAAGAAAAGACAACGACAGGATTTTCAGGACACAAAGAGATTTGACGGCGAGGAACAGTATAATCGCAGATTGTTGAACAAAGCGGTCAAACCTAAAACTTATGCAAGAAAACGAAAGTTTCAGCGAAAAGAAATTAAATAATTTGGAGGAATTTAAAAATGAGTAAGAAAACAAAACACAGCTTAAAATTCAAGTCGGTAATATCGGCGGTTTTAACAGTCATCATGCTTGCCGGGACTTTGCCGACTATGAGCGTATTTGCGGCACAAAAAAGCGACTATGAAGATCCGGCTGACAACTGGCTCAAAACAAACAGCAGAACAAACGAACTGGATATGAACGCAACGGTTACATATGAAACGCAGTGGTGCCCGGTTTGCAACAAGCATACAACAGTGATGACATATCGTGTCCCCGAATATACAAAGTCAGGACAAACTGCGTTAAATCACGGTGTTAAATGGTCGGACGGATATGATCTCAATGGCACAGTTAAGGGTAATACAGACAGCGGTACGCCGGGGGTAGACGCAAGCTATACGGGGTATCATTTCACAAAATCTGTATGCCAAAACTGCGGTACCATCAACTCTGTTGACGGAACGGGCGCATATAACTTCAACAATAATGTTTATGGGTTGAACTCCTGCGACCATAACTTTTTTATTGATTTTGATAATACAACCTATGAACAATATAACAGCCATCAGCATACAACCATATTGAAGAAGGGTGAGTATTGTCAGTTTTGCAAAGGCACCTATGCAAAAGCAATAAGGCAGAAGGAAACTCATAATCTTGACAGCGTGATTGATGGGCAGATAGGAAATAACCGTTTTTATTTGCAGGAGGAATGTGAAGATTGCGGATATAAAACAACAGAGTATATAACCGCAAAATCCGTGGTTACATCATATTACGGAAACGCCGATAACAAATCCCATACCGTAACCGTCAGTGATTTATCTGACAGCGGCGTACATACAAGTATTCGGTATGGTACTTCCGCAGGTAAATGCAATTTAACCTCTGCGCCGAACTATACCGATGCAGGATATTATCCTGTATATTATGAAATAAGCTATAAATACGGCGGCGAAACAATGACGGAAAACGGTGTATCGTATGTTTGGCTGTTGGATGACAAAAAGGACGATAACAACGGCGGAACTGTTATTGTACTTCCCGAAAAGCACGAACACGATTATCGTTATCTCGAAACCGTTGCTCCCTCTTGTGATAATCTTGGTTATGAAAGATGGCAGTGCGACGGCTGCGGTAATCTTGATAAGAGAAATTACACAAAGGCAACCGGGCATAATTACAAGGCAATCACCATAAGAGAAGCTACTTGTAAACAGGGTGGTTTGAAATTAAACCTTTGCGACAAGTGCGGCAGCTTTTATGAGGAAAGCACTCCCATCGGCGAACACAAATACAAGACTGAAAAAGTACAGCCTACTTGCAGAAATGTAGGCTATACAAATCAT
The DNA here is from genome assembly GCA_905199755.1 of uncultured Eubacteriales bacterium. Lineage (GTDB taxonomy): Bacteria > Bacillota > Clostridia > UBA1381 > UBA1381 > UBA4716. The sequence goes on from CAJKHT010000013.1 coordinate 27,657, forward strand.
ACTTGTGAAATCTGCGGCAACTCATATATAACCGATATGACGCCGATTATCTCACACGCTTATGAGCGTATCACCAAAGAGCCGACTTGCACCGATAAAGGCTATACAACATCGACTTGTACTATGTGCGGACAGACATTTGTATCGGATTACACAGAGCCTACCGGACACGATTGGGACGAGGGACACACAATCACATCTTCCTCCTGCACCTCTGAGGGTGTTATTGAATATAACTGCAAAAACTGCTCGGAAAAGATGATTAAAGCGGAATCCGCAACGGGACATACACCGGGCGAGGCTGCTACCTGCACGGAGCCGCAAACCTGTGAAAAGTGCGGTACGGTTTTAGCGCTCCCCACAGGACATAATTATTCCGAAAAGATAGTTGCTCCGACTTGTACCGAAATGGGTTACACCATTTTTGAGTGTAAAGACTGTAAGGACACCTATAACGGCAATTATACAGATAAAATCGCTCACGATTACAAAAAGACCGTATCTGCTCCGAGTTGTACTGCTATGGGATACACAACATACACTTGCAAAAACTGTGATGATGAATTTATTTCTGACTACACAGACAAGCTCTCTCATAATTACAAAGCAGAAATCACAAATCCGACTTGCACAGAGTTCGGGCATACAACCTACACTTGTGCCGACTGCGGTGATAGCTATGTTGCGGATTATACCGATAAAACAGAACACAATTATGACAAAAAGGTTGTTCCTCCTACTTGCACCGAACACGGTTATACCGTTTACACTTGTCCGGATTGCGGCAAAGAGTATATCGGGGATTTAACCGACTGTGAAAAGCACACTTATAAAAAAACCGTAGTTCCACCCACTTGCACAGAAATGGGATACACAATATACACCTGTGAAAGCTGCGGCGATAGCTACAAGGCTGACTATGTTGACAAAGCTGCTCACGACTATACAAAGACTGTAACTGCTCCGACTTGCACGGCTCTCGGATATACGGTGTATGAGTGCAAAAACTGTAATTATAAATATATCAGCGACTACACCGATAAAGTCAATCACAGTTATATTGCCGATGTAACAGAACCGACTTGTACGGCTTCCGGATACACCGTCTATACTTGCGAGAACTGCGGTAAAACCTATACGGCGGACTACAAGGATATGACAGGACATAAACCGTCAGAGTGGATAATTGACGAGCCTGCGACTATCGAACACGCCGGAGAAAAACATATTGAGTGCCTGACTTGCGGCGAAGTTTTATCAAGAGCAGCAATACCGCAGCTTGTAGAGAAAGACCGTACCGATGAGGACGGCAATTCCAAAGTCGGAGATTTTTCTATTCTTGTAACCAACGCAAATGGGAAACCGATTTTTGATAGTGAAATCAGCATTGACATCAATGATAATGTAACTATCAAACTGCCAAGCGGCAGACTGCTTGATTATGCAGACCAAACTATTATAACTGCAATGAACACGGATTCACAGCAGCCGAAATCGGAGTTGCAGATTTTTGTTTATGACGATAATAACAATGCTGCAACGGGTAAAACAGATGAAAACGGTCAGCTTAAAGTGCCGAACAACAAGACATCTACAGGTGATAACAGCGGTACTGTCGGCAAAGATGATGAGGATAAGAAAAACACATTTGTCGTAAAGGCTACCGACAAAATGAATGTCGTTATTCCGAATTGCGAGGTTTACATCGGCGAGAGCAACAATATCGTTGTTGACTTGCCGGAGGGTATTAAACCTACAAGTGAATATCCTGTTATAATCACAGTAACAGACCAGCACGGACAGCCGCAGCAGGGTGTTACGGTTATAACGCTCGGAGATGCGGACTACATCGAAAAAGGCGTAACCGATATGTTCGGAAAAATTACATTGCCGACAGCAAAGGACGGTTTTACGGACGATACGGGTAAAGTACGCATTGACGAAATGTATGTGTTTGTCAATGACGAGAGCGGAGCTATTGAAAATGCTTTTGTAAGGCTGAATGATGACAGCACAATTTCTGTAACATTGCCGGACGAAACAAGTATTAACTATGCAAACCGCATTACAGTAACCGTAACAGACAAGGACGGAAATCCGCAGAAAGATATTTCCGTTACCGTTTCGGATAAGGCTGAAAAGAGCTTGACAGACAAAACTGATGAAAACGGAAAAATGGTTGTTCCGCCGCTTTCGGAGGATATTACCGACAGCGAGGGTAAAGCAAAAGTCAACGGCTACAATGTTTTAATTACAGACGAAACAAAGCCTATCGAAAATGCCTTTATTACTATCGGAGAGGGACAGATAAATGTTATGCTTCCCGAAGGAGCATTGATTGACATTGATAATCGCATAACGGCTACAATTACCGACAGCGAGGATAAGCCTGTTAAAGATATGACTGTAATCTTTACAGATAAAGCCGAGAGAACAGAAAGCAATGTTACGGACGAAAACGGCAGAGCAACCGTGCCGCCGACAAACATTGATGTTACCGATTTTAACGGTTACGGCGAAGTCAGCGGATATATTGTAATCGTAAAAAATGCTGACGGTGCTATCGAAAAGGCAAGCATCAAACATAATGCGGAAATCAAGAACGAGGACGGCAGTGTAAAAACGGCTAAAAACATTTCTGTTGAATTACCCGAAAACATTAAGTTTGATTATGCAAACAGAATAACTGTATCTGTTGCGAAAAAAGCCGATAACACGGCGGTTAAGGATATGACGGTTATTGTTTCGGAAAAAGCCGTTGAGGGTGCAGAAACAAAATCTTTGACAGGCACAACCGACAAGGACGGAGTTGTTATTCTTCCTCCGACTTCCGAGGGCGTAACGGATAAGGACGGAAAAACGGACATTTCCGAAACTATCCCCGGCAAGGACACAGACGGTGACGGCAAGGAAGATACCGAAGAATCAAAAACGGAATACAACATTATCGTTGAGGATACCAAAGGGAAAATCGAAAATGCGTATATCGAAATAAAAGACGGCAAAATCACCGTTACACTTCCCGAAACACATACACTCACAACTTCAAATCAGACAACAGTAACTGTTCTTGATAAGGATAACAAAGGTGTCGCAAACATTTCCGTTACAATTAAGGACAAGACAACCGAAAAGACAGGCACAACAGACGCAAACGGCAAGGTTACACTGCCTGTTAAATCATCGGGCGGCGGCTCATCTTCCGGCGGTGGCGGCGGCAGTCGTGGTAACGGCGGCGGTGGATATATCAGCACCAATGTTACCAACATCACCGTAACCGATAAAAACGGCAAAAATGTATCTGTTTCAAAGTCAACCGATAAGGACGGCAAAATTACGCTGACGCTCCCAAACGGTGTGGATTTGACAAATGATAACTACTATACCATTAAGGCAACCGACAGCAAAGGCAATGCAAAGGCTGAAATTTCTATCGTTTTGAAAGATAAGAAAAATAACACAGCTAATGGCACAACGGATAAAAACGGTATGCTGATACTTCCGGCATCAGAGCATAAGGCATATATTTTCGGATATGATGACGGAACATTCCGCCCCGATAACAATATGAGCCGTGCCGAAGCTGCGGCAATATTCGCAAGGCTGATTTCCGAGAAAAAAGGCGAAAATATCAGCGGCAAAGCTAATTTTAAGGATATTTCCACAAAAGATTGGTTTGCAAAAGAGGTCGGTTATCTTGCAAAGTATGGTATCATAAAAGGCTATTCCGATAATACTTTTAAGCCGAACGAAAGCGTAACAAGAGCCGAGTTTGTGGCTATGACGGTACGATTTAACGCACTTTTCAATGATGTCAAGAAAGGCAGCTACACCGTTAAATACACAGATGTTGAAAAAGGCTATTGGGCATATAGTGACATTGCATACGCTAAAAATGTCGGCTGGCTCAACGGCTATGCTGACGGCTCATTTAAGGGCGATAACGCTATTACAAGAGCAGAAGTTGTAACTGTTGTGAATCGTGCTACAAACAGAAAAGCCGATGAGGACTATATCACAAAAAATGTGTCTGTACTCAACAAATTTACGGATATTCACAATAATTCAATGTGGTATTATGCCGATATAATGGAGAGTGCCAATACACATCTTGCAAACTCAGCAAACAACACTGAAACTTGGGTGAAATAATCCTTTGTGCAAATGGGAGAAAGCAGTCGGAAACGATTGCTTTCTCATTGTTTCTGTGGTATAATATTTGCAAGATAAATCGGGATTTAACGGAGGTAATTATGGCTTTTGATTTTAAGAGAGAATATAAAGAATTTTATATGCCAAAGAATAAACCAGAGATTGTAAATGTGCCTAAAGCAAATTATATTGCAGTTAGAGGAATAGGCAATCCAAATGAAGAAGGTGGGGCATATCAGCAAGCAATTAGTGTGTTATACGCTGTTGCATACACCCTGAAAATGAGTTATAAAACGGCCTATAAGATTGAGGGATTTTTTGAATATGTAGTTCCTCCACTTGAAGGATTTTGGTGGCAAGAAAATATTGATGGCGTGGACTATACAGACAAATCTTCATTTAACTGGATTTCTGTTATCCGTTTACCGGATTTTATAACACAAAAAGACTTTGAATGGGCAGTTGAAACAGCGACTAAAAAGAAAAAGTTGGATTGTTCATCGGCAGAGTTTATGACCGTTGATGAGGGGCTATGTGTTCAAATAATGCACTTAGGTTCTTTCGATGATGAACCCGCCACAGTTGCTTTAATGGATGAATATTTGGCTGAAAACGGATATATTAATGATATAACGAGTACAAGATTTCACCACGAAATTTATATGTCAGATGCAAGAAAGGTTGCCCCTGAAAAATGGAAAACAGTTATTAGACATCCAATTAAAAAGATATAAGTAAATTCCGGTTTATATAACCGCTTTTAAGGCAACCTACGGGTTGTCTTTTTATTTTGTAAAGACGGAGGAGTTTTTGACTTATAAATAATTTTAATTATGAGGGCATATCAAATGGTATGCCCTCAAATTTTATATCGGAGGCGATTTTAATGTGAAATATAATAAATATATATTTGCCACACTTCTTGTATTTGGAGTATTTACCGTACTTCAATATCCGAAAACGGGTATATTGCAATTTCTGACTTACAGCACAACAGCAGTGTTCCTTTGGTTATTTTCAATAAGCGATATAAAGACAAAAACAGTATCGGCATTATGGATATATATTGCGATGGTTATTGTGTTTTTACTTCGATTCTGTATGATGTGCAGCTTGGCAGTGAACAGAGTTCCTGCATTTATGATTGAAAGCATAATTGTGTTTATCATACTTAATATTTTGTCAAAAGCTTTAAAGAACAGAATCGGAAGCGGCGATTTTGATATTGCCTGCATAATCTGTTTAAGCATCGGTCCCGCAGGTATGTTTTGCAGTTTTGTAATTGCCTCTATGCTTTCTTTAATTTTCAGTCTAAATATAATTTTGAAAAAACATAAAAATCTGAAATCTTACAGCGTACCTTTTATTCCGTATTTGTATATGGGATATTTGATTGTATTGCTGCTTGCAAAGGAGTTGATTTTTATTTGAATATATCAAAGAAACTAAAAGAACATTTTGCACCGAAAGAAAATGCTTTCAGTCAGGGCGGCACGGTAATCGGAATGTATAAACACAAAGATTATGAAGATATAGTTTATGTCGGCGACGATATGCACACTATTTGTATCGGAGCAACCCGTTCAGGTAAAACAAGAACCGTTGTGCTTGAGAGCATCGGGCTTCAAGGATTATCGGGCGAGAATATTGTATGCAGCGATCCCAAAGGTGAACTGTATCAATACACATATCCTTTTCTTGAAAGATTGGGATATAAAGTGCGGACTCTCGATTTTAAAAACCCACTGAAAAGCTCACGATATAACTTCCTCAGACCTGTCATTGAACAGGTTAATACCGGTGATATAGCAAAAGCGACCGATGCGGTTTGGGATATAACTGCGGCACTTGTCCCGGAGGACGCACACGGAGAAAGGATATGGTCTGACGGTGAAGCGTCCATCATTGCAGCGGCAATTATGGCGGTTGTTTATGAAAATAAAAATAATCCCGAATGTCAAAACCTGACGAATGTATATTATTTCATATCCGAAATGTGCAAGTCGGGCGATGGTGAACTGCCGCTTAATCGGTATATCAAGGAGCTGGGAGAAACACATCCTGCAAGAGCATTGCTCGGCATATCTCAGGTTGCACCGTCGAAAACAAGAGGCAGTTTTTTTACTGCGGCGCTTACAACGCTAAGGCTTTTTACAAATCCGTATATATGTGATATGACATCTGTATGTGATTTTAAAGCGGAGGAATTATGCGAAAAAACAGCTTTGTTTATTATTCTTCCCGATGAAAAGCCGACATATTACAGCCTTGCGTCACTGTTTGTTAATCAGGCATATGAAAGGATTGTCAAGGTTGCGGATGACAGGGGCGGCAGACTCAAGAACAGGGTAAATTTTAATCTTGATGAGTTCGGTAATTTTATGCCTATCCCGGCATTTCATACAAAGCTGACAGTCGGCGGCGGTCGCGGGATACGGTTTAATCTGTATCTTCAGGACTTTGCACAGCTTGAAGAAAAGTACGGCAGAGAGATATATCCTATCATTGTAGGTAACTGTCATATATGGATTTATCTGCGTTCCGACGGCCCCGAAACACAAAAAATTATAAGTGAAAAGATGGGTAATTATACGGTCGCTTCAAGTTCGCAAAGCACGCAGTATTCGGGCAGCGGTATCAGTCCCGGAAGTATGACGGCAAGCAGTAATTTAACAGGTAGACCGCTTTTAACCCCTGACGAAATCGGGAGAATAAAAAGACCGTTCAGCCTTGTTATCACAAACGGCAGTAATTCAATGTTAAATGCACCGGATTTGTCAAAATGGTATTTTAACAAAATGTTCGGACTCGGAGATCCCGAGCATAACAGAAAGGTCAGATTTGAACGGGAAAACCGCAGACGGGTACGCACTTGTGACGGTAAAATCAAGCTGTGGGGCGTGTGGAACAAATATACAAACGCAGCCCCGGCGCCACGAACAAGTATAAGAAACAATATTCACGGAACGCAGACGATTCCGCCGGATATATTAAAAAACAGAAAGGTAGGTATTGACGATGAAATTAACCAATTCATTCAAAAGAAAGATTAAGGGTATAGCAGCATCGGTAGCTGTGGCTGCTTCGGCGCTCACTACTACCGCTTATGCGGATATTGCCGGAAGTAAAATAGCAACAGGGACAGTAAAACTTGTATCGGACGCTACCTCTTGGCTTTTGGTAATCGCACCATCGGTATCGGTGCTGCTTATAATCTATTACCTTATACGCAAGGGTATGAGTGATGAGATGGAGCATAAAAAATGGAACAGCCGTATTGTGGTAACCATTGTTTCGTGTATCGGCGCTGTTGTTGCTTCTGTCTTAATCAATGTGCTGGTGGGATACTACAACTGATACGGAGGGAAATGCAGAATGGATATAACAGAAAAGCTTCGCAGCAGAATAAATGAGTTGTACCAAAATTATATGACCGTTTTGCTCGGACGCTCAAAGCGTGAGATTATCGACAGAGCGGAGGATATAGCCTTTGTAAAGAAAATAACTGATTTGATAGATGATGACGCAGAGGAGCTGCCGAACGCATTTGCATATAATATGCAGTGCTCCGATCATTTGTTTTATGAACTTCTCGGACTATGGCACAATGCCGAACCAAATCGCCGTGAAGATGAACGGGAAACTTTGCGGGCGTTGATTATGGAACAGGACAGGGAGCTTGCTCAGGTCTATCGCTTTGACGAACCGGAGGACGAGGCAGACGAAGGTGAAGAATTGTGAGGTGGCATAAATGGAAGTCATATTGATTGCTTTAATATCAGCGTTGCTTAGCGCCGCTTTAAACTATGTAAATAATATACTTAATTCCATTGTGCCGATAGCCCTGCACGCTGAACGGTATATGACAACTCTGCTCGGCGGTTCGGGTTTTCAGCAGACATTTGATGTCATATTTAATTTCGGAATATCGCTGATTGTGTTAAAGTTCTTAAAGCGTATGTTTGATTCGTACATACTTTGGCAGGACGGCGATCCCGACGCCGATCCGATAAACCTTGTAACAAAGTTTTTACGGGCGGTTGTTGTGGCGGTATCGTTCCCAACGCTGTATGACTGGCTTGCGACGGCAACAGAGGATATGACAAATCAGATACTGAATTCGCTGTCCGGCAGCTTGTCAGACAGCTTTGCAAGCAGTGTTATGGCTATGGCGTCACTGAATTTATTTAATGCCGTTATTTCTTTGGTATTCTTTATATGCTTTTTCTTCCTGTATATTCAATTCCTTATGCGGGGCATGGAAATACTGATACTACGAATGGGTATGCCGATTGCGTGTACGGGACTTATGGAAAATGACAAGGGTGTATTCGGTACATATGTAAAGAAATTTTTTCAAAGTACATTGACGGTGGCTGTGCAGATTGCACTTGCGAAAATGTCCGTTGGGCTGATGCTTAACGCTCATGTATTTTGGGGTATTGCCGCTATGATGCTTGCTTTGAAAACACCGAGATTTTTGCAGGAATTTATGCTGACAACAGGTGCAGGCGGAAATCCGATGAATACCGTTTATCATACAACCCGTCTGGTGCAAATGGCAAAAACGGTTGTGAAGAAGTAGGTGATTTAATGCAAACAATTAACGATATATCCGCATTGCTTATAAATATAATCCGTGCAGGATTGGGCTTTCGGGTTATATATTGCTGCATACGGCTTATGAGTGCGGATGAGGAGCAAGGAACATATAAACGGAGAATAAGAAATTCACTTATTGCCGTTGTTATAAATGAGCTTGTATGGGTTATTAAAGACTTGGTTATTTCATATTTTTAACCTTATTCCAAATTGGAACAAGGTTGGAGGTGATTTTTGGTGGAGAATATATATTTGCTCAAATCCTGTAATGAGTGGAAAGAACACGCAAGCGCAAAAATAATTGCAGCGACAAGAGATAGACATACTTTGCTTGTAATGATAGGCAGTGAAATTCTGCTCGGTAATATGGAATATGGCGACTGCGAAAAAGAACAGGCATATATGAAATTCTGTGAGGATTTGCATAAAGGAATTGAGGCAGAATGGAACATTAAATATGGGTATGTCGAAACAGTAGATGTTATATCCGAAAGCGATATGGAGGCGTTGAAAGAAAAGTATGAAAATATCAGAAACATTCTTCCTTATCAGGAAAGCGTTGATGATGAAGAATTAGAAATGTGACCTTATTCCAAATCGGAACAAGGTTATTTTTTTAAGGAGTGTGATGAACAGCTATGATAAAATTATACATTCCCGAAGGAGTGAAAACAAAATCGGAGATATTTAACGGATTCGGCGTAACGCAGTTTATTCAGACTGCTGTGGTCACGGCAATAGCAGGGGCTGTTTCCTTTGCCGCATATTCCGTTCATAAAAATCTGCCGTTTTTAATCACATCAATTCTTATTGTGTGTGCGGCAACGGTAACCGTGCTTACAAAGGATTCAACAAATCAGAGCGTGGTTGATTATGCAAAAAATATGATTGCGTTTTCAAAAACACAGAAAAAATACAGCTATCAGTGCAGAGAGGAGCTTTTCAAATGAGTATATTCGGTAAAAAGGAAAAGCCGGAAATAAACCTGCGCGAGCAGACGGCAAATGATTATGTAAATGTTCTTGATATAAAGAACGGTCTGCTTTATTCAAAGGATCATTATGTATTCGCATATATCCGTGTACCTCCCCTCGCCCTTGAGCTTATGAGCATTGCGGAGCAGGAGGTGATTATCCGCAATCTTGCGGTAGAGCTGTCGGCTGAAAACAAGCCGTTTAAGCATTTTTCAATTTCAAGACCTGTTAATATTTCGGGCTTAATTGACGATTTGACAGACGCATATCTGGTAGCGGAAACACCGCAGCAAAAGGAATTGTTAAAGCAGAATATTGATACAATCAATAATTTTGCATTAAGCGGCGATGTGGTTGAAAGACAGTTTTACTTTATAATTTGGGAAAAATACTATGACGGAGTGCAGGACTATCTTACAAAGCGTGCGGAGGAGCTGTGCGCAAGATTAAATTCGGTGCAAAAGGATATTGAGTTTTTGGCAGACAACGAAATCGTACAGCTTTGCAATCTGTTTGCAAATCCTGCATCCTCGCATTTTGAGGACGGGAACATAATTCCATCAATTCCTATTCTGGGAGGTAACGGCTGATGAAGAAAAAATATGATACTCTGCCCATAGAGGCGAATGAGGCAATATTAAATATTATAACGCCTATGGGCTTGGAGTTTAAAAGAAACAGTATGTATGCAGGAGAAAATATCGGCAAGCTGTACGGTATTATAAAATATCCGCCGGAGGTTAATATCGGCTGGCTTTCAAAAATAAATAATATGCCGGGAACGATTGTGTGTCAGACCTTTACGCCGACAGACAACAGCGAACTGATACAAAACATATCCTCAACCATACGTCAGAAAACGGGAGAGGCTGAAAGTGCGCGTGATCCGCTTGTAAGACAGCGTGCTATGAAAGCCGTTGAACAGGGCGAAAATATTATGAAACAGATAGACCAAAACGGCGAAACGGTCGGATATGTTTCAAATATTATTATGGTTACAAGCAGTGACGAGGAGCAGTTCCGGCAGAGGTGCAGACAGGCGGAAACAACGATTGCAAGTGTAAAATGCAAGGCGAGAGGATTGGGAAATCTGCAAAAAAACGCATATAAAGCGATTTCGCCTTATCATGTGCCTGATGATAAAATTGAAAATGTCTGCAAAAAGCTTATGCCGATTTCAACCTATGCCGGAGGTTTCCCATTTGCTTCGTCCTCATATTCGGACGGGCGAGGCTATTATTTTGCAAAAGATGTATCGGGCGGTATGGTTGCCATTGATCCGTGGCTGCGACACGGTGACAGAACAAACTCAAATTGGGTTATTATGGGCGTTGCCGGACAAGGTAAGTCTGCGACCACAAAGCATATTATCACAGAGGAATATGCGAAAGGAACAAAGATTATCTTAATTGATCCCGAACGGGAATATAAAAAGCTGACTAAGGATATGGGCGGTGATTGGCTCGATGTCGGCGGCGGTGCAGGCGGTATGGTAAATCCGCTGCAAATACGGCCTATGCCCGAAGATGATGATGACGAAACGGGCGAATATGAGGAAAATGACAGCCTTAGATTAAACGGCAAAGAAAATAAGGGTATGGGCGATTTGGCTCTGCACTTAAAAACTCTTGAAATATTTTTCGGTTTGTATCTTCCCGAAATCAGCGATTATGAAAAGGCATATTTGAATAAAGCGCTCCGTGAGCTTTACGCAAAATACGGTATTACGCTGACAATGCGGCTGAAGGATAAGAAAATTGATAAATTTCCGATTATAAAGGACTTGTATGATTATCTCCGGGAGAAATCCGGCAATAAAGAGCTGCCCGAAGATGAAACCGAAAATTACAGACATCTTGCGTGTCTTTTGGAAAACGCCGCTATCGGTCAGGACAGCTTTTTGTGGAACAGTCAGACAAGCATTAAACCTCATTCAAAGTGGATTTGTCTTGACACGCACTCTCTGCAAAACAGCAGTGATAAGGTTATAAAGACGCAGTATTTTAATATCCTGACATGGGCTTGGGAGCAGATGAGCATTGACAGAACGGAGCGAGTTTTGCTTGTATGCGATGAGGCTTATCTGATGATTGATAATAAAGTGCCGCAAAGCCTTGTGTTTCTACGTAACTGTGCAAAGAGAGCAAGAAAATATGAGGCAGGGTTGATGATTATATCTCATAGCGTTGTTGACTTTCTTGATCCGTCAATAAAGATGTACGGACAGGCGCTTTTGGACATTCCGTGCTATAAAATTCTGTTCGGTGCAGACGGTCAGAACTTAAAGGAGCTTGCGGATTTATATAATCTCACGGAAGCGGAAAAAGAACTCCTGCTTGCAAAAAAGAGGGCTGTTGCCCTGTTCTGCTGCGGCGCTAAAAGGTTAAGCGTAAAATTTGACTTGCAGCACAAACTAAAATACATAAGCGGAGGCGGAAGATAAAAGGTTATGTATAATATTATAGTAATCAGCATAAGTTAAACAAAAAATAATTTGCGGATTTTACATCTTATGTATTGACAATGTAAATAAAAAATCGTATAATATAAGTAAGAGAGGAGTGCTGATTATGAATAATACAAGTATGACAATCAGAACAGATAAGGAAATAAAGCAGCAGGCACAGAAAATTTTTTCTGATCTCGGAATGGATATGTCAACAGCGATAAATGTTTTTTTGCGGCAAGCAATTCGGTATCATGGTTTTCCGTTTGACTTAACTCTTGAAGTACCTAACGAGGTTACAAAAAAGGCTATGGCGGATGCTGAAAACGGTATTGATATACATGGTCCGTATGATAGTGTCGAGGCACTGATGGAGGCGCTAAATGCTTAAAATTGAATTTCAAGGTCAATTTAAAAGGGATTATAAATTGGCAATAAAGCGCGGCTTTGATATGAACCTGTTTCAGGAAGTGGTTACAATGCTGGCAGAGGAAAAAGCGTTGCCGCCGAAATATAAGGATCATGCATTGCAAAACTCAAAAGAGTACAAAGGTATGCGTGAATGTCACATACAACCGGATTGGTTGCTTGTGTATAAGGTATATAAAGATACACTGATATTGCAGCTTATCCGAACAGGAACGCATAGTGATTTATTTTAAACAATATTTTTTAGAGCAGATTTCACTGAAAATGTGAGGTCTGTTCTTTTTTTATACCGGGAGGTGATAACAATCAGTGCGGCAGCAACAAAAGTCTTAATACAGCTTGCCATTCAGGTTATAACCGATGAGGAAACAAGAAAAAAAGTCCTTGCAATAGCCTTAACGCCTATTATCAGCGTTGTGCTTATACTTTCAATGGCGTATTACATATTGACAAATCCGATTGATTTTTTAAGCAGTCTGTTTGGCGGCGATTCTATCAGCACCTCGTATGCACAAGCCTTGCAGGATAATTACGGGTATATAGGCAGCGATGCGGTAATTGACATATCCGGCGAATACACCGAAAGTCAAACCCCGTTGTTTATTCAATGGGATAAACGCTGGGGAAACTATTCCTACGGAAAAAGCGGAACGATCGGCTCAAGCGGCTGCGGTCCCACATCTCTTGCAATGGTTGTGGTAGGGCTTACGGGTGATACGACCGTCAATCCAAAGGTTGTGGCGGATTGGAGCTACGCAAACGGACACAGAGTTGAGGGCATTGGTACTGCGTGGAGCTTGTTTCCGGCAGGAGCAAGAAAATGGGATATCCGCTGTGAGGAATTGTCCGTATCAGCGTCGCAGATTTCACAAAAGCTGCGTGAAGGAAAGGTGGTAATTACAAGTATGGGTAAAGGTCATTTCACTAATAACGGGCATTTCATAGTGCTGCGCGGTATAACGGAAAGCGGAAAAATCCTTGTAAACGATCCTAACAGCCGTGAAAAAAGCAATAAGGAATGGAGCGTGTCGATTATAGTGAGTGAGGCAAAGGGCGCATGGGCGTTTTCTAAACCATGACGGGAGGAAGTATTAAGATGAACAAGAAAATGAATGTAGTTGAAATCTGTATTTATGTGCTGATTATTGTACTTCTCATATTCGGTGTCGGAAAGTTCAAAAAGGACGATAACACCGAACAAAATATTCCGGCGGTGGAAATGCCGCAGAATACGGAGAGAGTGCAGTGAAAGAAAATGAGCCGAAAACTAAAAGATTTTCGGAAAGGAGGAATTCTTATGGTCTACTATATCACCACCCCGGAACATCTGGGGTTAATGCAGAAAATATGTGAAGAACGAAAGATGAATTTTGAATTTGTAACGAATATCAAGGATATAAAGCTTTTTGTGAATACTGAGATAAAAAAGCTTGAACATATAAAGTTTTTTGTAATCGACCTTGATTGCCTTGATAACACCGATAAAGAAGTCTATGACAGCATTTGCGGTATGCGATATATGACAAAAGCAAAAATCTTGATTGTAGCGCTTGGCAGAACCACAGGCGACAGCCTTGTAAATGCCTTGCGTGAGAGAAATGTCTGCAAGCTGATTTTATCAAAGGACGAGGGACAGGCACAAAAGGAAATCGAAAGCTGTCTTTCGGGTACGGAAACAAAGGAAGATACACCGCAAAAAGTATTTGCGGAAAAAACGATAAATCCGATAGCGCCGCCCGTAAAGCCGAGAACCGTAGAAAGCGTGAAAAAAGTAATTCCGGCAGCGTCAAAATCAATGATAACAATAGGCGTCTGCGGAATTGAACCTCATGTCGGTACGACGCATCACGCAATGGCAATAACGGCATTTTTGACAAGACAGGGTAAAAAGGCTTGTTATCTTGAAAGCAATATACACGGCGATATTCAGAAAATGCTTGATATTTATGCCGGGAGCAAAAATTCCGTGCGTGAGGACGGAAGTATTTTGTGGAAGGGCATTACCATATATCACAATTATTCGTTTCTTGATGTTCTCGGTGAGGGTTATCAATTTTATATCTATGACTACGGCGCTTGCCGTGACATCACTTCACAGGAATTTGCGGCAAATGATATAAAGCTTTTGGTTTCGGGCGGCAAGCCGTGGGAGTTCTATAACTATAACAAGGTTATAAACAGCATCGGACTGATTCCCGAATTATATACCATTATGAATTTCTCCGTTCCGAAACAGCAGTCTATGCTCTTTCTTGATGAATATAAGGATCAGACATATTATGCCGAATATGCCCCGGATATTCTTGAAGATGAAACAAATTATCATATCTATGAGAGCATACTGTCACGATTTTTGGATAAAAGCGTAAAGGAAACACAATCAAATCTTTCAAAGATGAAAAAACGATTTTTGGGAGGCTTTAGGAAATGATGAAATATATTAAAAACCGATATGTCATATTTGCATTGTGCCTGATACTTGCGGGAGTGATAGCATTTGTTATTGTTCCGAAAAGCAATAGAAATATGGCAGAATCGGTTGATGTGGTAAAGGTAACGAAACAAATTGAGAAAAATACGCAGATTACCGAGGATATGCTTGAAATAAAGCAAATGCCTAAACAGGCTGTAACACAAAGCACCATAACCGACAAAAAACAGATTGTCGGTAAGGTTTCAAATGTTCAGCTGCTGCCGGAGGATAATCTTGTAATGCAGAAGTTTACGGAAGTCGGCACGGAAACGGATAAAGCCTTATATGAAATGGATAATTCCGAGCAGCTTGCAATATCCGTAACACTTGCGAATCTTGCATCGAGCGTGTCGGGTAAGATACAGCCCGGTGATGTTGTTTCGGTCTATGGATTTATAAACGAAACAAAACAGCTTGCCGATTATACCGATTTACAGTACATAGAGGTTATCGGCGTGTCAAACAGCAGTGCGGAGGAATTGTCGACAAGAAATTCGGACAGTGAAACGGACTCAAGCGATAAGGTCGTACCTGCCACAGTCACTTTATCGGTAAACAGAAATCAGGCACAGGAGCTTGTTGTTTTGGAAAACACAAGCAGTATTCATATAGTATTTGTGGGCAGAGGTGAAATAAGTCGAAAGCTATTACAGAACAACTAACTGCGGACTTTTACGGTCCGCAAAAGGAGTGAGAGCTTTTGAAATACATTGATTTTTTTGCAGGAATCGGCTGCTTTTCACTTGCACTGGAAAAAGCAGGATTTGAAAGAGTCGGCTACTGTGAAATAGATACATTTGCGGTTAGGAGTTTTAACGCCATACATGATATAAAGGAGGGCGATTGCTGGTATGAAAAGGATATTAGAACAATTAAACCCGAAAGCGTTCCAAACGCTGACATCTGGACAGCGGGCTTCCCTTGTCAGGACATTTCAGTCAGCGGCAAGCAAAGAGGACTTAACGGAGAGCGAAGCGGTTTGTTTTTTGAACTTGTTAGGCTGCTCAAAGGCAAAACTGCCGAAGATCGTCCCGATTGGCTTATCATTGAAAATGTTAAAAATCTCTTATCCGTTAACGGAGGATGGGACTTTACCGAGGTTTTGTATTCGCTGGCCGCACTCGGCTATGATACTGAGTACGGACTGCTTAATTCAAAATTCTTTGGCGTTCCTCAAAACAGAGAACGAGTTTTTATTGTCGCTCGAAGATATACTGGAAGCCGAACCGGACGAAAAGTATTTCCTATCACCGCAACAGACGGAAAAAATCTTATTGAGCTTATAGGCGGAACACAGGGCGAGCGTGTATATTCCCCGAAAGGCTGCTCGGTAACGCTTACCGCAAACGGCGGAGGTATGGGCGGCAGGACAGGACTTTATCTGACAAATTTCAGTTTTATGGACTTAAACAAGAAAAGCGTCATAACGAATATTTCAAGATGTGTCAAAGCAAGAATAAACGCCGGAATTACCAACCGCACGGGAGATAATTCCGGCGTTCTTTGTGTCTGTGTGAGAGCCTTTATAACGCCTGAGAGAGAAAATAAAAGGCAGAACGGACGGCGAATGAAAGAAAACGGCGAGCCTATGTTTTGCCTTACCACGCAGGACAGACATGGCATTGCGATATGCAGCTGTGAAAAGTGTATCTATAACATGGATATGGATACATTCAGGTGTTGTATCAGAATACGCAGACTTACGCCGCGTGAGGCTTGGCGGCTGCAAGCAGTTGAGGATAAATATTTTGATAAGGCAGCAGCCGTAAATTCGGATGCACAGCTTTATAAGCAAGCCGGAAACAGCGTTACGGTATCGGTTGTTTATGCAATCGCGCTTAAAATAAAGGAAATTGCGGAATTTGAGCGAGGTACGAAAAATGAAGTTTAAGTGTATATATGCCGATCCGTTATCCCGAACTCAGGATAAGGGATCTTAACCCGAAATATTTG
>CAJKHT010000014.1 GCA_905199755.1 uncultured Eubacteriales bacterium
ACCTTATCATTAATTGTTACTGTCGGACCGCCGAGAGCCTTTGCCCAGTCATACTGAATAATATCGCTCATGTCATTTGACGCGACCATAAGCGAAAATGCCTCACTGCCCTGCCCCGATGACGGATGCACATACTTAACCTTTATTCCCGTACGCTTTTCAAGCTCCTTTGCAAATTCGGTATCACCGAAATTGGTATAGGTGGTTGAGATGTTTGACGGGAGATCCATCCAATATGTAAGTGTTACATCGGTATTTACCGGATAGCTCGATAAGTCGATTTCTTTTTTGCCGCCCGTTCCCGGCTTTGAGCAGGAGCAAAGTGCTGCCGCACTCAGAACCGCAATTACCGATAATGCAATTTTGTTTTTGTAAAGTTTCATAAACTTTAAATTCACCTCTTTCTGAAATTTGCAGCCTCAAAACAATATTCAAAATCATTGCTTCAAAGCTTTTCGCTGACTTTATTTCCTGCTTATATAATAACATACCGGGCAGCCGATATAAATAGCCAAAAACCGAAAATACATGACAAAAACAAGAAACAGTGTGCAAAAAAACATCAAAAATACCGTATATGTCATGTAATTACCGTTTTTGTCCCTTTACGCAGACAGTGGGACAATAGTATAATAAGCTTATCAACAACATATAAATTTCTGCGGCACCGCAAATGCGGCAGAATGAAAGGACTGATAAAAAAATGCATAAAAAAATTTCAACGGGGCAGCGCATTTTTAATGTGTTCAACGTGCTACTTATGCTGCTGCTTGTGGTTATTATGTTCTATCCCGTATGGTACGTTATTGTGGCATCATTTACAAACAGTGATGCGCTTATATCACATAAGGGTATTTTACTCCGACCGAAAGGCTTTACGATAAATGCCTATAAGCTGATGATGAAAAATCCGATGATTGTACGCGGATACCTGAATTCAATATTCCTCGTGGTTGCAGGTGTAACGCTGAATCTCGTATTCACATCGATTGCGGCATATGTTCTGTCGAGAAAAAATTTATTCTGGAACAGATTTATAATGCTCATGATAATCTTTACCATGTATTTTTCGGGCGGACTTATTCCGAACTATCTTTTGGTTTCAAAAACTCTGCACCTTAACAATACATACTGGGCATTGCTTTTACCGACGCTTATAAATACCTATAACATGATTATCATGCGTACCTCCTTTGCCGCCCTCCCCGACAGCCTTATTGAGTCTGCCTCTCTGGACGGCGCGGGACACTGGCGCATATTGGCAAGAATAGTCGTTCCGCTGTCAATGCCGGTAATTGCGGTAATGATACTTTATTATGCGGTTGAAATATGGAACTCATGGTTCAATGCCAGCATTTACATAAAGGAAAGAACTCTGTTCCCCCTGCAGCTTATATTAAGGGAAATACTTATTGACAACGACACCTCGTCAATGACAGCAGGCAGCGGTGATGCATCGGATCTGATGTCGATTGCGGAGAGCGTAAAGTATGCGGTAATCGTATTTGCAACGATACCGATTCTGTGCGTATATCCGTTTTTGCAGAAGTACTTTGTCAAGGGTATTATGATAGGCTCTGTCAAAGGCTGATTATTGAGAGGAGTGTACTGATTTAACTATGAAAACACAAACAAACACAAATCCCGGACATGGTCTGGGGCATACAATAAAGATTGATTTTATAAGGAACAAGTCACTGTACTTCATGATTTTGCCCGTAGTTGTATTTTACATTATATTCTCATATTTACCGATGTACGGTGCAATAATTGCATTTGAGGACTTCAAGCCGCAGCTGGGCATACTCGGAAGTCCGTGGGTGGGACTGAAGCATTTCAGAAGTTTTTTTGAAAGCCCGTCGTTTTTATCGATTCTGGGAAATACATTCAGACTGAGTCTTTCAAGTCTTGTATTCGGCTTCCCTGCCCCGATTCTTCTGGCGCTGCTTTTAAACGAGCTGCATAATGAAAAATTTGCAAAGGTTGTTCAGAATTTTACCTACATGCCGCACTTTATTTCAACGGTGGTTATCTGCGGTATGGTACGCACCTTTACGATGGATGACGGTATTATTGTATATATAATGTCACTTTTCGGATTTGAACCGAAAACACTGCTTAACTTTCCCGAGTATTTTACGAGCATATACGTTGTATCGGGAGTGTGGCAGACAATCGGCTGGAGCTCGATTATTTATCTGGCGGCGCTTACCGGAGTTGATGCCCAGCTTTACGAGGCGGCAGAGCTTGACGGTGCGAACCGCCGGAAGCAGGTGATACATATTACAATCCCGAGTATCATGCCTACAATCATAATCATGCTGATACTTAAGGTAGGGCAAATACTTAACGTAGGCTTTGAGAAGATTATACTTCTGTACAATTCATCGACAATGTCCGTTGCGGACGTTATCAGCTCATATTCGTACAGAAAAGGTCTTATAGATTTAAACTGGAGCTTTTCATCGGCAGTAGGATTGTTTAATTCGGTTGTGAACTTCATATTTGTAATAGCTATGAATCAGTTTAGTAAAAAGCTCGGAGATACAAGTCTCTGGTAAATAAAAAAGCAGCTTGAATCCGTATTTCTGCGGTTTTCAAGCTGCTTTTATTTCTTAAGCAATATTATGTCATTTTAAACAATTCAAAGGTTTTCGCCGTTTTCTTTAATTACATTACTGTACCAGTATCCGCTGTCTTTTATAATTCTTTTCTGTGTTACAAAATCAACAAACACAATTCCGAAACGCTCGCTGTAGCCGAGTCCCCATTCAAAATTGTCCATAAGCGACCACTGGAAATATCCGCGTATATCCGCACCCTCCTCCGCTACCTCACGCAGCGCAAGGATATATCGGTGCAGAAAATCAATTCTGTTCGGATCATGCACCTTTCCGTCAAGCGATACCGTATCATGACAGGACAGTCCGTTTTCGGTTATGTATATCGGCAGCTTATAGCGTTCGTAAAGGAATTTTGCCGCCCATTTAATAGCTCCCGGCGTAATGGGCCAGCCGTTTGCCGTGCGCGGAAAGCCCTCGTATCGGCGTACCTTTTCATATCCGTTCTCTCCTGCCTTAAACTCACGTCCGTTATAAATATTCTGACAATAGAAATCAAGCGGCTGACATATGGTTTTTAAATCCTCCTGCCATGTATCCGGCAGATATTTTCCGAGGTATACAAGTCCGTCCTTCGGATATTCACCGAGAACCACAGGATCGCTCCACCATGAAACGCTCCATGACCAGTCGATTTTTCCGTTTCTGATTTCAAAATATGCGTCTCTTGCCGCATTAATATCAGCTCTGCTGCTCTCATCATGCGGATATGCGCCGCTTCCTGTGGGTGCATACCCTATAAGTATATCGGGTGCACCATTTTCTCTCATTGCTTTTACCGCTTTACCGTGAGCAAGCATAAGATTGTGTGCCGCTACGACCGCATCCGAAACAGATACCTTAAGTCCCGGCGCATCTCCTCCCTCGATATAGCCTGCACCTATAACGCACTGCGGCTCATTGATTGTGATAAATTTCTTCACACGGTCGGAATACCGTTTTGCAATAAGTGCCGCATACTCCGCAAACCAATCCGAAATATCACGGTTAAGCCAGCCGCCGCGGCGGTGAAGAGCAAGCGGCAAATCCCAATGGTACAGCGTTATATAAGGCTCAATACCGTTTGCGATAAGCTCATTTATAAGATTATCGTAAAAGACTAACCCTGCCTCGTTTACCTTTCCCGTACCGTCGGGAAAAATACGCGGCCACGAAATTGAAAATCTGTATGCCTTTATACCGAGTTTTTTTAATATGGCAACGTCCTCCTTATACCTATGATAATGGTCACATGCAATCTTTCCGGTATGCCCCTCATAGACAAATCCTTCCTTTTCACATACCATATCCCATACGGACAGCCCCTTGCCGTCCTCATTATACGCACCCTCAATCTGATATGAGGAGGTTGCGGCTCCCCATACAAAATCCTTTCTGAAACTCATAACTTTTTCTCCTTTCATAAGATTATTTACGCTTTAAATAGCGGTTATATGCATTCTGCTGAATTTGAATCATGCGTTCCGCACCCATGCCTTTAAGCTCGTCAATAAAAGTATCGTAATCACTGATAGGTCTTATTCCCAGTATAAATTCATCAACGGCATTATCAATATACTCCGAAATTGCATCATATATTTCCGAAAATTCCGCCGTCTCATCACTCAAAAGCGAAAGGCTCGGCATACGCACCGACAGGGCGGCATCAACATTTTTCTCCCATTCCCTGAGTGCCTGTTTTTGCTCATCACGGCTGTAATACTGTACAATATATCTTGCGTCCTGAACAAATGTGCCGCGGTATGAGCTGTGCATATAATTTGCCATTGCGGCGCTTACGGATAATCCGTTGCTGTTATGCATTATAACATCCGTATATGTAGGGAAGCCGTCAACCATTTCATAGCTTTCACCCTCTATACCGAAATTATTAAGCATTGTGCCGCTTTCCGTATAGTTATAATCCATATACTTTACGGCAAGCTCCGGATATTTGCAGGAGGTGGAAATGAAAGCGCCGTAACCCCAGAAATAGCTTTGTATGGGAGCAGCTTTATTGATTTCACCATGCTGATCAAGCGGTGTCGCAACTCCGGCAAGCCTGAAATCGGGATTATTTGAAAGCGCAAGCCATCTGCCCAGTCCCGAGCCTCCCGAAGCATATGTGGCGCCTGTCAGTCCGTTCAATATATTTGAGTCCAGCATTGCCTGATCCGTAAGAGTATAATTGGGATCAAGAAGCCCGTTTTCATACCAGCGGTGGAGTATCTCCAGCGCACCTTTGAACGCGGGTTCAAAAGGCGCCAGTTTAACAACACCGTCCGATACATACGGACTGTAGTTTGAACCGACAAATGCCATAAGAGAACTGCGGTACATACACGAAAAAGGAGCAAGAGCGCCTTTCTTTTCCTTAAAGGCTGTAAGTACATTTTCCCAGTCGGCGATTGTTTTCGGAGTATCAAGTCCCAGCTCATCGAGCCAGTCTTGGCGGACTATTGGGCCTGCCGACACGAGAAGAGATTTATCGCCCCGTATAAACGGAAAACATATGTATGTACCGTCATCAAGCTTTACCTCACGGTCAATATCGGGATTCTGCTCCAGATACCCCGACAATGCCGGAGCATAAGCCTTCATCAAATCATTGAGCGGCAGAACCATTTTGCTGCGCAGCTTTGAATCCGAGCCGTTGAACACCGACGATACCATTGATTCGATAATATCGGGCAAATCATTTGAGGCAAGCATAAGATTAAACATTTCATCCTCCTGCCCTATCGGCGGATGAATATATTTAACATTTACTCCCGTTTGCTCACGCATTGCCTGCGCAAGCCGGGTTTCCGAAAAATTGGACACGACCGACGCAAGCGTCTCATCGAGTGCAAGCCAGTATGTCAGCTCAACATCCGTTTCTATAGGATATGAGCTTAAATCCGTATTCTTTTTCTTGCTGCTGTTTTTTCCGCATGCTGCGGCAAAAATCAGCACTGCTGCCAATACAAATATAAATGCGCTGTTCTTTTTCATTTTAATCTCCATTCCGCCGAATTATAATAACACAAAGCCTTTTTCCGAGCAAGTGACAAAATGTGAAAAAAGCGTCTAAATCCTTGATTTCCTGTATGCCGCCGGTGAAATACCCTCGGATTTTTCAAAAATCCTGTTAAATGTTCTTACATTATTGTAGCCAACATTCCGTGCTATGGTCTCAATGCTGTCGGACGATCCTGCGTCTATTATATTTTTCGCCTCCCCTATCCTTAGCTTGTTTATGTAATTTACTATACTCATTCCCGTGTAATCCTTAAACTGCTTTGAAAGATAACCCGCATCAAGATGAAATTCGCTTCCTATATGCGTAAGGCTGAGATTGGGATTGCTGAAATTTTCATCTATGTACTTTGTAAGATTATTTATGCGCTGATCCTTATACATTGCGGACTGCGCCTTTATCTGTCCGCATATGTTTGATATTGTGCCGAACATGATCTTTTTCATATCGGAAAGATTTCCCGATGCCGAAAAAATCATGCTGAACAAATGCGTCTGCTCATCATCGGATATATTTATACCCGGGATTTTAAGCAGTACCGAGGCAATATCTATAAGAACACATTTGAGCCTGTCAAGCGGCAGATTTGCGGATTTCAGACTGTTAAAGATTTCGTCTATACATTCATATGCCTTATCCTCCCTGCCGTTTGAAATGTAGTTAATCAGAATCTGCTCCGTATCGGCAGAGAAATAGCTGTCGGATGCCGACGGACGGTTTTTATAATAGCTGTAAAACAGCGGCTGCTCGATACCGAGCATATTTTTGTAGTTTAAAAGATACAATGCTTCGCTGCATGCCGCCGAAAGCTCATACGGTGTATGCTCTGCGTCGGATACAACATAGCTTACAGACAAATTGAAATTGTCATAAATGGAATCCAGACCGAAATTCATTGTATTTTCTAT
Source organism: uncultured Eubacteriales bacterium (assembly GCA_905199755.1). GTDB lineage: Bacteria > Bacillota > Clostridia > UBA1381 > UBA1381 > UBA4716. Next base: position 6,528 of record CAJKHT010000014.1, read on the forward strand.
AGCCGCATTTATTTCGGAGGCGCTTTCGGAGCTGTTTACTATACAGAAAATATATCCTGTGGCATCTATAATATCGCAGGAATACCCCGGAGTGTCAAAAAGCTCGCTGAATACATTGTTTATAATGAACAGTAAATCATTATAGCGGCGTTCATCGGAAAGTCCCGGAGTATCCGCAAAAAGCTCATTGGGATTTTTAATCTGAAAAACACACACCGCGATATATTCATACCGAAAAGCTATGTTATTGCTTTTAAATGCGGATTCGATATAATGCGGCGAATAGTTTCCCATGACATATTTTCCCAGAATATAGCTCCGCTGCTTTTCCTCAAAGGAATCCGTCTGTTTTGAAAGAGCCATATTTTCCGACAATATATGCTCGATATTTTTTCGTATGTATGTATATTCATTTTCCTCAATATGCTCGCCGAAAAGACGCATAAACTCCGAAATAGGCGCATAATGCTTTGTGCAGAAATATACTATAAGCAGGGAGCATAAAAACATGCACAAAACTATTACGGCTATTGAGAATTTAAGCGTACGGCGTATGACGGGATCGCTGAACGAATGCGGCGACACGACGGTAACATCAATCGGAGTCGCACCCACATATACTCTTGCGGACGTAAAATTATATTGCTTTTTGCTGTTTTCCTTTATACTGTTTATATTTGAAAATACTCCCTTTTTGTTAAGATTTGCATATGAAATAAGTATTTCTCCCGAGGCATCGGAAATATATACATCGCAGGAGGATAAATCCTTTGAAATATCCGTATTTCCTATGAAAATCCCGCCGTCTGCCAGAGCGCACAGCACCATTGTATTTCCGTCGCTGTTCATATATGAAATATGATAGAGCATTTTTACGGTCTTGTTTTCATCGGAATAATACGAGGTCAGACGGCTTTCGGGATATGTAATGCTTGAAAGCCATTCATTATACGAAAACGAGCTGTTTCCGAATACAGACTTGTAATAGTACTCGCTGCTGCATATCGCATTGCCCGCAAGAATTGTATCGGAATTTTTCATATAAATAAAATAAGACTCAAAGCTGCTTGCCGAAAAACAGTAAATGGGATTTAAAAATTCCTTTACCTTTTTACTTGTACTGTACTCACGGGTATTTTTTATTGCCATAATATCATTTACACCGTCATAATTTATGGCATAGGAATACAGCTTTCTTATATCCTTGATAGCGGCAGCGGTATTTGAGCTTACGGTTTCCATAAGGCTGTCGATTTTCTGCTTATACTGCTTTGTAAGCACCGCCTGATAATTTCCGCATATAAAAAATGTGGTGATTGCAGGTATTGCCAGAATAAGAATATATGACATCAAAAGCAGCAAAAACGTTTTTGATTTTATATTGAAAAAACGTTTGAATTTAGAATAAACTCCTCTGACCTCCATACCATCCCATTCTCCTTAACATAAAATTTCAACTCCCTGAGTGAATACTATTATACTAAAAAAACAACGTCAAGTCAATAAAAATCATGCAGAAAAAGCGCATTACACCGCACTTCTCCCGAATTTGACCTGTTTTTCTTCTTTTTGTCAGTTGAATTTTTCACGGCACGCGGTTACAATTATGATACGGATAAGCATATGTGTCCCGTCGGCAGACAAACGAAAAAAGCGGAACGCAGACAAAAATAATATAAAACAAAAAGGAGAGATAATATGAAAAAAGTAACCGAAAAAATCATAAGCACAGGTCTTGCGGCAATGATGTTATCCGGTATTTTCCAGGCATCCGTGCTGGCAGATAAAACGGATACGGATACAACGGTTTCCGGCATAAAGGGCTGGAGCGGAAATGCGATTATGACGGACGCACCGTTAAAAACCGATGACAAAGCCGTAAAGCTTGACGGCAGTGACGCGGCATGGAACTTTGTAAACGATATGAATACGGAGGTATCCTACTCCGGCAGAATAATCGTATCGGCTGATTTCTATGCCGAAGCCGGAAAGACCTTGACGTTTTCGGCAGGCGGTGCTGCGATAACAGTTACGGGCAGCGGAAAATGGGACACGGTATCGGCTCTGCTCAACACCGTAACGGGAAAATATGAGGTTTTTGTCAACGATGCACTTACCCAAAACGGAACAATGACCGCAGATACCGCAATAACAGGTGTAGCTTTCAGCACGGAGGATTTGTTCTATATAGATAATGTAAAAGCGGAACAGTACGATAAAACATATGATGATAATGAGCTTGACACCTTATGGACGGAGACCTTTGACAATCTGAACACAGGAAAAATCGACAAGCAGAACGGCTGGGCAGATGATGACTCCTCTCGCACAGACAGAACCTATACCGTTGAGGCCGACTCGGAAAATTCGGGAAACAAATACCTGAATCTTACACGCACGGAGGCTACATGGCAGACCTACAGACTGGCACACAGCCTTACAAAAACATCAAAGGATATAGTTTTCTCAGCACGCGTTAAATGCGGAGACGGTGCGGGCAAGCTGGATATTATGCTCCGTCAGAACGGCGGCAAATACTCATGGCAGAACTTTGTAGGTCCTCACCTCTTTCTCCAGTACAACGATTACTGGCACGGAACTATTTATGAATACAAAACAAAAACTCAGTGGGCATATCTGTTTGAACGCGATGAATGGCTGGATATTGCAATGGTTGTAAACACCGAGGCAGGAAATTACAACCTGTTTATCAACGGTAAAAAAATAAACGAATCGCCCCTGCCCTATGAGAATGCTTTGGGTACGATCTGGACATGGAGCAGCGACCCGACAGTCACCACAACGTTTGACAACAGCGGCTTTGACAAACTGGAGCTTGACGCATACAGCGATAAAAGCTTAGGCACATGGTATGTTGATGATATACAGCTTAATGCTGCCACCGATACGGTAAGAGATTACACAACCGTATTCGAGGACGATTTTGAAAATGGCTTTGATGTGCGTCCGGTTGATTCATCTGCCGATACAAAGTGGCGCTACGGCAAAACGGTAGTAAACTATGACGACATCTGGGCGGACGGCAGTGACAGCGTAAAGTACACAGTCGCAAATGCCGGCGATAAGCTGGGCACGGACGAAACCACGGCTGAGAGCAAGGTTCTGAACATGGAAGGTCTTAAGGCACAAACCAGCAATGACAGTATTCCGACAACACGTACAGACAGCACGGGAAAAGAAGTTACGACAAAGGTCAGCTCGGGACGTCAGTACATATATGGTGATTTTGCGGACGGCTATGACTATTCCAAAAACCTCAGAATAACCGCCGATATTTATACCGCAAACTACTTCCGTCACCCCGAGCAGACAGATAACGGCAGAGATGCACTTCAGATATATCTGGGCAGCGACGCATATCTCGGAATGAACAGTAAAAATGTGGGAATGTACAGTTTATCCGCAGACGGCACCACCAAGCTGCCGCAGTGGAATACCTATACCGTAAAGCACACGCAGAATGCATGGAATAAACTTGTTATCGATGTTAACAGCAACGGTGTTATGAGCATTTCAATGAACGGTACCGCCGGAAAAGATACCAAAACACTGACCGCACCGATAAATTACATAGGCTTTTCACAGTATGCATGGAACGGCGGCTGGTACTATCTCGATAACGTAAAGTCGGAAACATACAGCGAACACCCGCTTGTAACGGATATAACAACGGGAATACGCAAAAAGCTTATAGAAAACAACATTGACGAGATGTATAAGCACAACAGCGCCGATACCCCTTATTCGATTGAGGGCATTTACTACACAAGAGACGGCGGAAAATCGGTTGAAGCAAAGCCGAGAAGCGCAGCTTCGGACAATATAGAAGTAAAAACAGGCGAAAGTGCACAATATCTGCTTGACAGCGTTAAGCTTGTTAAAAACACCGACACCGCTGACAGCGCTGTATATGCGGCTGTTTATGAAAACGGAGCATTAAGCAAGGTTGTAAGCGCAGATATTGCAAGTGCGGACATAGGTGATACGGTTAAGGTATCGTTCCTTGACAAAAAGCTTGCATGCACAGCCGAAACAGATGCAAAATTCTTTGTATGGAACAAGGCTGACATTCAGCCTCTCACAGAAGCGGCGGCTTTAACGGAAAACAGCACAAAAACCGTATTTATAGCGTCGGATTCGATTGCTGCTCCCTACGGCGGCAACAGCTATCCTCAGAAGGGCTGGGGAAATGTAATCGGAAATTACTTTGACCGCAAGGCAATCAAGGTTGAGAACTATGCGGCAGGCGGCAGAAGCTCAAGATCGTTCTATAACGAGGACGGCAGATGGAATGCAATCAAAGCAAAAGCGCACAGAGGCGACTATGTTCTTGTCAGCTTTGCACATAATGATGAGCAGCCGAGCAAGACCGATGAAAGATACACAAACGCTTTCGGCAGCATAACAGATGAAACAAGCTACAAATACTGGCTCAATAAATACAGAACCGAATGTGAAGAGCTTGGACTCAACATGATTCTTATTGCCCCGATTCCGAGAAACCGCTGGGCAAACGGAACCTTCGTCTCGGATTCGTTATCATATTATATAATGGCAATGAGAGAATTTGCGGCAGAGTGCAATGTACCTCTTGTTGATTTAAACGCAGCAGCAAGAGAAAAGGTTGCAAGCATGGGTGAAGACGGCAGCAAGCAGATGTATCTGATGTTTGATCCGGCAGACTATGCAAGCGATCCTTATTTCACCGATTCCAGATATAACACATCGGAAATCGTAGAAGATACAACTCACCTAAAAGCAGCAGGTGCGGACATGGTTGCGGCAGGTATTGCGGCAGGCTTGTCCAGAATTGAGAGTATAAGAAATTATGTTAAATAACTTCTGCCGATCGGCAGCATAAAAAGGCATACAGCAAAATGAAATCATTTTGCTGTATGTCTTTTTTTACATATTTTGCTGCCCGAAACCCCTGTTATCCCCTACTATTCCCGAATTTGACTTGTTTTTCTTTTTTTTGTCAGTTGAATTACGGCTCTCTCACGGTTATAATTATAATAGGATATAAAAGTGTCTGATACGGATATATCAAATACTGCTAAGAAAAGAGTGATTCATGAATGACCTCATACAGTCTTTGCTTTACCCACAAATATATTGTAACAGAAAGGAAGAAACGTTTTTATGAAATTCAGTAAAAAAGCGGCGGTCTTTTTGATAGCATCGGCGCTGATTTCATCAAATATCTGCATACCGACATTGGCGGATACTCCCGCAGCGGGAATACAGGCAGAGGATTTTGAAAACGGTGACGGACTCGGTATTTTTGCCGGCAGCATAGGCGGCTCGGTAAGTACATATGAAGAAAAAGACGGCAATCACTGTATGTATGTCGCTCCGTATACCGACGGTGTGACTGCTTTTGCACAATATGCACTTGACTACAGTGAAAAAGTAAAGTTGAATATAAGTCTTGATTTTAAACAAAAAGATAAAAGAGCAGACGGCGTATGCCTGTTCGGATTGTCAAAGAACGGCAGCGACCTGGTACGTATTGAAACGAAAAACGGCAATATTGTTATGAAAAAGGAAAGCTCCTCCATAGATGTCGTCCTTGTTAAGGGCTATGCCGTGAACAGATATTACCATATAAGCGCCGACATAAATTACACGAACGGCTTTGTCAGCGTATATGTGGACGGTGAGCTGAAGGCAGAGGAGCAAAAGCTGCTTCAGTCCGAAAAACCGGCAGACCTGTTTTATGTAAGCACCAAGTATTCTCCCGGAATTTGTATAGACAACTTTAAAATAGTACCCGAACAGCACACGGACAGAATAACCTTTGACGGCGAAACAAGCCTTAACGTATCTGAAAAGAAGGACTCACAGTACACATATACCGCTATGGCTTACGATCAGAACGGCGTTGCCATGAAAAATGCGGTATCGTTTATGCTTCTCCCCCAAAATGAGGGCATAACGCTCAAGCAGGGCGAGGATACGGCATATCTCACCGTTACAAAAGAGGCTGCCGGAAAAACCTTTACGCTTACGGCGCAGTCCGGCACGGTAACGGTTTCAAAGGAGCTGACCGTAAACGCATACACAAGCAGCATAAGCAAAATGGAAATAAAGGGTGATGCAAAGCTGGCTGCCTCTATATCGGATTATCCGTACACCGTAACCTGCTATGACCAGTTCGGTGATGTGATGGACAATGAGGAATGTACTTTTTCGCTTTCGGGCAATGTTCCCGATAACCTCACACTGGACAGCAGCACGGGCAGAATAACCGTATCGGGCGAGCTGCCCAAGGATAAGCATATAACGCTCACGGCAACATCAAAAACCGACCCGAGCATAAAAGCATATAAAAAGCTCACCCTGCTCGACTCGGAAACCTATGCAAACGATACCGCCAGATTTGAAGCTCTTACCAGCTATATTGACACCGTGCGCAGCATAGGCAGAGATCCGTACCATGACACTCCGCTTATTGCGGACGTATGGGACGTATCATCACAGCAGCCGGGCGAATGGCGTTCCGGAACAAAGGCAGGAATCGGAGTTACATCAAACCTCGCCTGCAAGGGCGGCTGGTTCAGAACCCTGGAGGCTGTGTACAATCTTACGGGTGATGAGCAGTACAAAAAAGAAATTACCGATACGTATCAGTACTATCTTGACCATTACATTGACGAGGAATCGGGACTGCCCTACTGGGGAGGTCATGCCGCGGTTGACTTAAAGGAGGGCAAGGGATATATGGTGGACAGCGCCACATATCATGAGCTTAAAAACAATGCGGTATATATGAAACCGTTTTTTGATCTTGATCCCGAAAAAGCGGAAAGCATTATAAAAGATATTTTCTGCTCGCACATGGTTGACTGGAAAGCTCTGATGTTTAACCGTCACGGCAAATATCTGAAGGAAACCGACACAAGCAGCTGGGACAGCTGGAAAACCTGGACAAATACCGTTCAGTCCGAAACCTTCGGTCCGGATTCGTATATTTCCGACATGAACATATCCTTCCGCGCCACAGGCTCGGACTTCATAGATTTGCTCGGTGATTTATATAAATACAGAGGCGATCAGGGTGCGCTTACTTGGGCAAAAAATATACTGGACTGCTACTGGCGTGTTGAAAATCCCGAAACGCTTGTCGGCGGCTATCAGTCAAGCTCGTCCTACAAAATGGCGCGCAAGCTGCCGGACGGCTGGTATCTGCCGCAGAATTATGTCAACAGACTGTCTTTTACCGATTACGGCGACCGCTTTTACAACCAGTTTGCGGACGATTTGGTGGATCAGGGCTTTTTACGGGAGGACGAAAAGTGGATGGCGCTTGAACCGTTCACATCAAACATAGACGACTACAACCTTACTCCGATGCATGACCTTGCCCTTGCAAAGAATTTCGGGCTTGAAAGCGAGGACGGCGCACGTATACTTGAACATGCCGTTAAAAAAATGGGTATGTTTGTTGACCAGGCTTACCATGCCGATACAAATGAATTTTCTTCAAGATTATTGTCAAACGGCAAGCCGATGAACGGCTTTGTTCTCAAAAAATGCGGCTACTACGGCACCGATATAGGAACGGTTTACGGCAATACAAACGTACCCGCAATAACAATGCTTACATATTCGCAGGTATACCTTGACAGCAAGGACCGCCCCGACCTTGAGGAATACAGAGACAAGATATATTATCTTATAAGAAATTACTTTAAAGCAACGGATTTGGGTGACCTTGGAGAGAAATATCCCGGCGACAACATGAATCTCAACATGGACACAACGCTTTCCGATGGTTATTTCTGTATGGTAATGACATATCTCTACCGCGCAACGGGAATAACCGAATACCTTGACGTGGCACGCCGTATTGCGGATAACTTTATCAATAACAACATGGTAGACGGCTTATTCTGGCTTGATTCCGAGGCAAGATTTATCCCCCTGGGCGGCTGGAAGGCGGAGAGAATGCATCATGCGCTTGCTATACTTGAAGCCACCGTCCGCGATGAACCGGAGCTGCTGCCGGATTATATACCCTTTGACGCATATTTCGCCGATGATTCATGGCTTGATATGGAAAAAGGCTGGACAAACGAGGGCGAGGATTTTAAGTCCATATCAGAATGGTTTGACGCACGTCTCGAAAGCGTTGACGCAAAGAAAATCATTATACCGGAAAGAGACATTCATCTGTCCCCCGGTGAGGAAAAATTCCTTGAAATCACCGTACTTCCCATGGATGCGGACAGCTCGCTTGTATACGACAGCACCAATCCCGAATGTGTTGCGGTGGATTACGGCAAAAACAAGCTTATCGCACGCAAAAAGGGAAAAACTATAATAACGGTTTCAAACAGTGATAAAACGGCAAAGGCAACGTTACACGTAACAGTGGAATAAGGAGAGAACAATGAAAAAATTAATCGGAATATTTGCCGGACTTGCGGCGGCGTTTACAATCGGCGCGGCAGCGGTATCGGCACAAAGCACAGGCATAAGCGACATAACAATGCTTAACAGGCTTGAGGTTTTTAACGGCTATGACGACGGCAGCCTCCATGAGGAAGCAAACATCACAAGAATGGAGTATGCGGCGGTTATTATACGCTGTCTCGGTCTTGAGGACTTGGCAAAATCCTACAGCGGCGGCGAAAGCTTCACCGATGTTTCCGGCGAAAGCTGGGGTTCGGGATATGTGCGTCTCGCAAAGGAGCTCGGCATTATAAACGGTTATGATGAGCAGATTTTCGGCCCGAACGACAATATAACAATAACCGATGCGGCAAAAATTCTTGTCTGCGCACTCGGTTACGGCGCTCAGGCGGAAAATGCGGGCGGCTACCCCACAGGCTATCTTACAACGGCAGGCTCGATTGAAATGCTTAAAGGCATAGGCGGCTACGAAAGCAAAGCAACACGTGCGGATATTGCAAAAATGATAGTAAACAGCCTTGAAACGGAGTTTATAACAAAGGACGTTTCAAAACAATACCCCACCTACGGAAAAAGCGAGCAGACAATTCTTGAATGTATGAACATCAAAAAAATTACCGATAAGGTAACGGCGGTATACGGCTACAGTATTGACGGCAATATTTCTCTCGATAAGGATCAGCTTGTTATATCCGGAACAAGATACCGGACAACGCTTGCACCCGAAAACGCATACGTGGGCATGGAGTCATACATTTATATAAGAGCTTATGATGAGGACGATGCAACGGTGCTGCTTGTTGTACCTAAATCCAAAAACGATACCGTCACCGTACAGGCGGAGGATATAGACAGCGAAACCACCACAAGTATTCTGAAATACTGGTCGGGTGAAAAGCTTAAAGAGCTTCGGCTTGCAAGTGATTTATCTCTTATATACAACGGTGCGAAAATACAGACATCACAGGATTTCACCGCCGATAAGCTTCGTCCCGAATGCGGTTACGTAACGCTTATCGATGCCGACGGCAACGGTGAATATGAAACCGTTTTTGCAAAGAGCTACACAACCTATGTTGTTCAGAGTCTGAAAACAGAAACCGTTTACGATATATTCGGAAACAATTTCACCTATAAAGAGGACAATGAAATTACCGTTTACAAAAACGGCAGTCAGATAGATTTTTCGGATATAAAAATCGGAGACGTAATCTCGGCGGCGGTAAGTCTTGACGGAGAAAAGATTGAAATTCTTGTTTCTGACAAAACATTATCCGGCAAGGTTGCATCATCATACACCGAAAACGGAAAGCTGCATTACACAATCGACAGCGATGATGAAAACGGCTATTACTGCACTCCGGGCTATCTTAATGCTCTCGCCGCAGGCTATGCAAATGCGGAGGAATTTGCCGTGGGTGACAGCGTAACCTGGTACCTGAATGCATTTAACGAAATAGCAAATGTGCAGATGGGTGAGGAATCATCAAACAAGATGTCCTACGGCTACCTTACGAAAGCGCAGTATGATGATTATGACAGCGAAAATCCGCTTTATCTTACAATAATAACGGTAAATAACGAATGGGAAACCTTACAGACGGTACCCAGGAAAAACACGCTGTTCGGACGTGTCGTAGCCGGCAAATACAGCGTTTCACGCATGAAGCCGCAGGAAATTTTAAATGAACTCGGCAGCGGCGGCAAAACGACAGCACAGCTTGTCAAGTACAAAACAGACGAAAACGGATATATCACAGAGCTGTATCTTGAGGATAACAAAAAAAATTCAAAATACTTCTCAAAGGACAAGGATCGTTCAAACAGTCCGTTTGCATATCACATAATAAACAACCAGTATTATTATGATGATAACACGACCGTTTTGCACATTCCGTCACTGGGAGCATATCCCGAACGAATTTCGGCAGGCAGACCGAGCGACTATTTTGCAAACAACAAATCCTATGCAACGGAATGCTATGATATAGATGAAAACGGCTACGTTAATCTTATTGTATACTGTGCGGCGGTAACGTCATACAACAGACCGTACATAAAATACGCAAATTCCTCCGTTATGCTTATAACGGATATCCATGAAACCTATAACGAAGACGACAGCGAATCCTACATGGTTGTTGAGGGCTATGTTGACGGTCAGCGGGTAGAGGAGCTTGTTTCACACAAAATGGATTATTCCAAGGTTTCAAAGGATTTAAAAAAGGGAATGGTTATTCAGTATGAAACAACAACGGAATTAAGAAGCTATGCGCAGACCTCCGATGAAACGCTTGCAATAATCCTTTACAATATACTGTTTGACGCAAACGAAAAGGAACAGGAGAATTTTTCCTACTGGAACTACAACACAACACACGTAACAAACGCAAAAATCAAGGTTGCATACGGCACGGTAACAAGACTTGACTATCCGTTCTTCAGAACAGATTCAAGACTTAACCCGGTTTATGAAATGAGCGGCGGCGCTGATTTTTACAAATACACCTCAGGCAACGACTTTGAAAAAATAGATGCAGGCGAGGTATGCGAGGGCGATAAGGTCTTTGTTCGCACAAGATACAACAGTCTGAGAGAAGTTATTGTTGTGGAATAAGGGAGGACAGAAATGAAAAAATATATTTCGGTTTTATTAATTATTTGCCTCATGCTGCCGTATACCGTCTTTGCGCAAAACGCAAATTATGAGGATTCGACAACAAGAGTGCTGTTTTCGGATGATTTCGAGAGCGAGGAAATGGGAAAAATTCCGTCAAAATGGAAAAGGGATTCAGGCTCGGATAAAAAAATATATCGTGTAACGGACGATCCGCTTTTTGACGGAAACAAGGTGTTTGAGGTTACAAGTACCGCAAAGAGCTGGCAGGACGGAGTCGGCGTTAAAACTCCGTATCAGACAAATACGAGAAAAGATATAATTATAAAATACAGATTCTATCATTTACCCAAGGCACCCGGTGCCGATGCCGCACCCGGTTTCAGATTTGTAATGAGAGACCAGAACGAACAGATATTTTATGAATTTTATTGCCGCAACGGAAATATAATAGGCATAAACAACGCATATACCCCCGGTCAGTGGAATGAGATGGAGGTAAGGACAAATGTTGCAGACTGGACCGTAGAGCTGTTTGTAAACGGAAAAAGCATAGGAACAAAGCCTATGAGAAATAAAGATAAGTACGATGCGGGCAGTGTGTTTGCCAACTATTGCTTTGACGCATATGATGACGCCGGCTGGGTAGGTCAGAGCCTTATAGACGACATTACCGTTTCAGAGGACTGCACAGAGGATTTGCAGTCTCTTGCAGACAGTCTTACCTTTGACCTGCTGAGTCATGAAAAAATCGGCGAGGTAACGGAAAACCTTACCCTGCCCCAAGCAATCGGCAGCGAGGGACAATATCCCATCGAATGGACGAGCGACAACGAAGAAGCGCTGACAAGCGAAGGCGCGGTGACACGCAGAAGCTTTAACCAAAAGGCTGTACTGAACGCAAAAATCACAATGACAGACGGACTGTGGATAAACAAGCAGTTTGAAATTAATGTTTTAAAGCTTGATTTTGCAAGCGATGAGGATATTTTAAAGGAATATGCGGATTTCGCACTTAACTTCAAAAAGCTGAGTACAGAGGAAATAAGCGCAGTAACAAAGGATTTAACACTGCCGACCGACGCTCCCGACGGAATAACGGTAACATGGGGCAGCAGCAATGAAGCGGCAATATCTCTCACAGGAAAAGTAACACGTCCCAAGTATGATGAGGAAAATGCAAATGTGACGCTTACCGCTCATCTTACCCTCAACGAAGCAGCATATGATATTTCACACGAGGTTACGGTTTTAAAGGAGGAAAATCCTTTTGACAAGCTTAAAGAGGCAATGGACAGCGTAACATACGAATCTCTTACATCGGAAAGTGCGGATAAGCTTAAAAAGAGTATAGTACTGCCGTTATCTCATGATAACGGAACCTCAATCACATGGAGCTCCGATGATGAAAGCGTAATAAGCAGCACGGGAAAAACCACACGTGCCGATATAACAAAAAGTGTAACGCTCACGGCAAAATTCAATTACAACGGGTATGAAGATGAAAAATCATTTACATTTACCGTTTTGCTTAACGATTCGGCAATGGTTGACAACGATCTTGCAAAGTTTACAATCAATCCCGAAGCAACAGATGATTTTTACCTCCCTATGAGCGGTGAGGATTATCAGACCGCTTTTACATGGGTATCGTCGGACACGGCAAGAATAAAAATAAGAGAGCTTTCCGAAAAATACCGTGCAGAGGTAATACGTCCCGTTTATGAAGCAGGAGACTGCAACGTTACACTCACTCTTACGGCAATAAACGGAGCGGAATCACGCACACTGACTTACCCCGTAAAGGTGCTGAAGCAGGAATCGGATAAGGATATAGTAGACGCAGCATATTCCAAGCTTAAATTTTCGGACATAAGCGGTGAGGATATAAACAGCATAACACAAAATCTTTCGCTTATGAACAGCCTGGACAACGGCATATCGGTAGAATGGCATTCCGATAACGAGGATATTGTAACCTCAAGCGGTGAAGTATTTAATCCCGTTCCGTCCTCGGCGGCGGCAACCGTTAATTTAAGCGCGGTTCTTAAAAGAAACTACTACACCTCCGAGCCAAAGGTATTTACAATGACCGTTAAGCCGTTCGACAATAACGAGGAGCTTTACGATAAAATAAAATCCGGTCTCACCTTTGACAAATTGAGCAATGAGGATATAGAAAACGTAAAATCGGACCTTACCCTCCCCCACAGCTGGTACTATAACAGCACAATAGAGTGGACGTCAAACTCCGGCTATCTTAAAATCGGGGACAATACGGCAGAGGTTACACGCCCCGAATACGGCGCAGGTAAGGTTACGGCGGTTCTTACCGCAAAAATCACCTATGGGGACGAAATACTTACAAAAAGCTTTGAAATAAAAATCCCCGAAAAGAACTACCTTGAAATGGAGGAGGATATATGGTCTGAAGGCTGCAGCGGCTGGATTAAGGGCGGCACCGATTTTATATCCTCCGTAGGAAAATGGACGCTTCCCGATGATGAAATCACTTATACGGCGGAGGACGATCCCACAGACGCAAACAACACCGTTATAAAAATGGTTACGGGCAGCAACAACGGCAGTAATTATCTGGAATATAATTACAAGTCTACCATGTCCGGAGAAATAATAGCAGGTATGCGCTGCTATATCGAGGGTGACAACAGCCGTCTGTGCGTGGAGGTTACCGGAAATGCCGGTACTCTGGCAGTACTGAACCTGAACCCCGGCGGAATAATATACCTTTCGTCACAGTATCCCGAGGGCGGTTCAAAATACACCTTCAATGAGGGAACATATCCCAAGGGTGAATGGTTTGATATAAGGGTTGAGCTGGATACCGTTCTTGCCAAATATCATGTGTACATCAACGGTACAAAGCTTACCGAATACGGAAATGTATATCTTAACGATGAACTGTATGACAGCACACAGGGTGTTCCGTTCAATTACTATAAGGATCGTTCCACAAATGTATACGGCTACAGACTTTCACAATGGAAGCTCAATTCAAAGGAAGAAGGAACGGCAGTATATTTTGACGATTTTTATTATAAAAAGCGTATGGTGTACACCGAGGAACAGCTTGCGGCAGCAACGCTTTACGAACGTGAGCTGTTAAAGAATAACAATATAAGCATGCTGTTGAAAAACCTTGTTGTTCCGAAGATTGAATACAAGGGCATAACCATTACCTCGCAGAGCAGCAATAAGAGTATACTTTCCGACAGCGGAGTAATAAAAAGAGCCGATGAGGACAGAAGCGTCGAATGGACGGCAAGCTTTGATGACGGTGTGACTGTTTACAAAAAAGTATATACCGTCACCATAGGCGGCAGCGGAAAAGAAGAACTGACAGACGCAGAATCCGCACAGCGCGATGTGCAGTATGCAATCGAATATCTGAAATCAAACTATCTGTTGAGCGCATTAAAGGAAAACATCGTATTCCCCGTCAAGGGAAAATACGGCTCGGTATTAAGCTACAAGAGTTCCTCCCCCTCCGCAATAACAGATGCCGGAATTATTACACGCACAAGCTATGACAGCACCTCCCAAATAACCGTAACCGCAGTTAAAAACGAAGCCTCGGCATCCGATACCGTAAGTATTACGGTAATCAAATCCGAACCCACCTCCGGCGGCGGTGGCGGCGGAAGCAGCAGCTCCAGCAGTTCATCAAAAACAAACACAAAGGGTAATCTCGGCGGCGGTATTCCTGCTGTAATTCCAACGGTAAAGGATACTCCGATACAAAATACCCAAACCTTTAACGATGTGGATTCATCATACTGGGCATATGACGCTGTGGAATACCTTGCAAAGAACAAGATTATCAGCGGAAACGAAAACGGTGATTTTGAACCGGGACGTGAAATAACCCGTGAGGAGTTTGTAAAGCTGCTTGCATCGGCATTAAAGCTTACAGATGAAGCTCAGGCGACCTCATTCACCGATATTTCATCGGGAGCATGGTATGAAAAATACATTGCGGCAGCGGTTAACAAAGGGATAGTAAACGGAATAAGCGACACGGAATTCGGTATAGGACTGAATGTAACCCGTCAGGATTTGGCAGTAATGCTTTACCGTGCGGCAAAATTCCTGCCCGAAACAAAGTACACACCGTTCGGTGATGACAGCGAAATCTCCGATTATGCAAAGGACGCCGTATACACATTAAAAGCATACGGAATTATAAGCGGAAAATCGGACAATGAGTTTGCACCGTTATCACAGGCAACAAGAGCGGAAGCGGCAACAATGATTTACCGTATGATAAAGAACAGCTTTATCTGATGAAAAAGAGCGCTGCGCCGGCTTTGGCGCCGCGCTCTTTCTTATATTGAAAGGACTGAAATAATATGCAGCTTATTGTATGCAAAGACTATGACGAAATGTCAAAAAGAGCGGCGGAATTAATCGCCGCACAAATAAACGAAAACCCTCACAGTGTATTGGGACTGGCAACAGGCTCTACCGCCGAGGGGGTATATAAATACCTTTCCGAAATGAATCATGACAAAAAAGCGGATTTTAAGAATATTACAACCTTCAATCTTGACGAATACTATCCCCTGTCGGGCGAAAATGAGCAGAGCTATCATTATTTTATGAATAAGCACCTGTTTTCTCAGGTGAATATAAATACGGCAAACACACACATTCCCGACGGCACGGCAGATAATCCCGAAAAGGAATGCCGTGAGTTTGAGGAAAAGATTGCGGAAGCCGGAGGAATAGATTTGCAGCTTCTGGGAATAGGCAGAAACGGACACATAGGCTTTAACGAGCCTGACAACAACCTTTACACCTATACTCACCTTACAAAGCTTACCGAAAACACCATTGAGGCAAATTCACGTTTTTTTGAAAACGAGAATGAAGTGCCGAAGTATGCGCTTACAATGGGAATAGGTACTATTTTGAAAGCAAAAAAAATCCTTCTGCTTGCAAGCGGAAAATCAAAGCACAATATCATAAATTCACTGTTGAACGGAGAAATAACAACCGAGCTCCCCGCATCTATGCTTAAGGTACACCCCGATGTAACGATAATATGCGACAAAGAGGCATTTTCCGAGGATATGCTCGGTGTTGATATCGGCGGCACGGACATAAAATTCGGGGTAGTCAATTCGGACAATGAAATTATTTACCGTGAAAAAATTGCCGCGTGTACCGATTCAAAGGACGCTCTTATCGACAGCATAACCGAAAAGTGCAGAGAAATTTCAAAAAAGTACCCCGTTGCCGGGATAGGCTTCGGCATACCGGGCTGTATAAAGAACGGTTACGCCGACACAACAAATCTGCCGCTTAAAAATGTGCCGCTTAAAGCAATTCTTAAAAGCCGCTTTGACATACCCGTATATATACTTAACGACGCAAACTGCGCCGCCATAGGAGAATATGCGGCAGGTACGGGTAAAGGTGCCGAAAGCTTTATTATGATAACGCTCGGAACGGGAATCGGCGGAGGAATAATTATCGGCAGCAAGCTGTTCTGCGGCAGAGGAAATGCAGGTGAATTCGGACAGATGAGCATAAAATATGACGGCGCACCGCATGAATGCGGTATACACGGCTGCTGGGAGGATTATGCCTCCGTGAGCGCACTTATCAAATCGGCGGAGGAGGCGGCGCTTAAAAATACCGACAGTATTTTACATAAAATATATTTCGAAAATAAAAAGCTTGACGGAAAGATGTTTTTTGATGCGCTCGATGCCGGCTGCAAAACGGCACAAGCAGTATTTGACAAATATCTTGAATACCTGTCAGCCGGAATAAATAATCTGATTCAGGTGTTCGATCCTGAAATGATAGTTATATCGGGTGGCATAACGAATGCCGGAAACAAGCTCTTGCAGCCGCTCACAGCACTTACAGATAAATATGATTTTGCTGTACCGATATACTTATCCGAGCTGAAAAACGATGCAGGAGTAATCGGTGCGGCAAGAATAAAGGACTTCTTCACAACGGAACGGGAGGGATAAATATGCTGCTGAAAAATGCATATGTACTGAATGATGATTTTGAATTTAAAAAAGAAGATTTAAGAATTGAGAACGGAGTATTCGCTGAAATCGGCAATTTTGAGGAGGACGGAATTGATGTTGACGGTAATTACATTATTCCGGGGCTGGTTGATATTCATATGCACGGCAGTGTGGGTTATGACTGTGAGGACGATGACGCGGCGGCTCTTGAAAAAATAGCCGAATACCAGGCATCGACAGGAACAACCGCATTTCTTGCGACTTTTTCTTCTATCAGTCATGACACACTTATCCGTGCCGTAAAGCGTGCGGTACAGGCACACGAAAAATGCTTTAACGGCGCACATATCGCAGGAATACATATGGAGGGGCCGTACATAAGCAAAAAATACTGCGGCGCCATGGATTTAAACAGCATCAGAGAACCGAATGATGAAGAAATCACGGAAGTGCTTGATATAGCCGGGGATTTACTGAAAATAGTAAGTCTCGCTCCCGAAACAAACGGTGCGATTGAGTTTATAGACAAATACAAGGAGCATTTTGCCATATCGCTGGCGCATACCGACGCTGATTTTGAAACAGGAAAACTTGCCATAGAACACGGCGCATCAAATATTACGCATACATTTAACGCAATGCGTCCGCTTCATCACAGAAGCCCGAATATGCTCGGTGCGGCATTTAACAGCAATGTCTTTATGGAGCTTATATGCGACGGTTATCATGTCCATCCCGAAATGGTTAAGATTGCATACAAACTGTGCGGTGCGGACAGACTTGTACTTATCACGGACTCCCTTGCCGCTGCCGGAGCAAAGGACGGGGTTTATTTTGAAAGCGGTCTTGAAATTTTTGTGAAGGACGGCAAAGCCACGCTTGAGGACGGTACAATTGCCGGAGGAACAACACCTCTGCTGAAATGCGTTAAAAATCTTGTAAGCTTCGGTATTCCTCTTAACAAGGCTGTTAAATGCGCTGCGATAAATCCTGCAAAGGCGGCGCGTATTGACAATAAATACGGCAGCATAACCTGCGGAAAATCGGCAGATTTTCTTGTGCTTGACAAGGAATATAATTTAAAACAGGTATACGTGAAAGGAAAAAAATTGCATGGTTAAAAAATCGGATATTATTATTTTACTTGCCGGCATAATGTGGGGTGTATTGGGCGTTTTCGTAAAAGAATTGCGTCAGTACGGATTTACCCCTCTTCAGATTTCCGCATTAAGGTGGATATTTTCGGCTGCCGTTACTTTTGCGGCAGTAATTATAACCAACAGAAAAAAGCTGAAAATCGCAATTAAAGATATATGGATATTTGCATTTACGGGAATTTTCAGCCTGCTTGCAATGACAGCTTTTTATTTTATGAGTATGGCGGCAACATCAATTGCGGTTTCGGATATACTGATGTACACCGCTCCCATATGGGTGCTTGTATTTTCGGTTATATTTTTCAAAGAGCGGATAACTGTCGGAAAAACACTCAGCACAGTCCTTGTTTTTACAGGCTGTGTGCTTGTGTGCGGACTTATCGGCAGCAGTGAGGAGGCTGCCTTTAACCCTTTGGGAATAGTCTGGGGACTTTGCTCGGGCATTGCGTATTCCCTATACAGCATTGTCGGAAAGACGGCATTAAAGAAATATAACCGACTGACAATTGTAACATATAACTTCATATTTGCTGCCGTAGGTTCACTGTTCATTGCCGATATTCCCCAAACCTTTCACCATATTGCCGAAAATCTGCCTGCTGTAAAATATATTCTCTTAACAGCGGTAATCGGTACAGTGCTTCCGTTTTTTCTGTATACATCGGGGCTGAAGCACACGCCTGCCTCAAAAGCGGCAATTATGAGCAGTATGGATCCGATTTCCGCAACGGTTATCAGCATATTTGCGGCGAAAGAAAAAATCAGCGGTCTGCAGCTTATCGGCATAGGCTTAATTATTTCAGCTATTCTGTTGCTGCAGCTGCAAAAACCTAAACGAAACACCTTAAATCAAAATGCTTACAGCTTAAAATGAAAGGATGAAAAAACATGTTTAAAAAAATATTTTCAATTGTATGTTTAATACTTACCGTATTCTCGGTAAACGCTTTTGCCGATTCTTCTTCCGAAATACTTTCCGACATCGGGATTTTTACCGAGGCTTCGGAAAATGACGAAAACAGCATCAGCAGACTGGAGTTTGTGACATCACTCATAAAAGGATTTTTTCCCGACACAGCATTATCGGAAAACACTGAAAATACCTTTTCCGACACAAACGACTGTTATGCGGCTTATGCACTGAATACAGGTCTGGTGAACGGTACGTCGGACGGGATTTTTAATCCCGATACAAATGTTACATATAATCAGGCGGTGAAAATGCTTATAAATGCAATCGGCTATAAAGCAGACGGCGAATATCCTTCGGGGTATCTGAAAGCGGCAGCCGAGTGTGGACTCATCATGGACGACGGTACGGCAGACAGCACAATAACCTGTGAGGAAGCGGCGCAGCTGATACTTTCGGGACTTAATATGTACAAGGTTACATATAACGAAAAGGGTGCGGCAGTTTACGAGCATAACAAATTTATACGCAAGCTCGGATATACGGTTGTTGACGGCAAGGCAAAAAAGATTATAAAAAAATCGGAGCCGCTTTATGCAGACGGTGAAATGCCTTGTGCGGCTGATTACGGTCAGACGCCCGGAATAGAAATATACTCGGTCGAGGACAATGCGCCCGCTGTGGTTTTCTTCCCCGGCGGTGCATACATGCGAATGTCGGCAATCGAATCGGCACAGATACCGGAATTTTTAAACAGCTGCGGAATAACTGCGGTTCTGGTAAATTACAGAGTTGCACCGTATACATATGAAGCAATAACCGCCGATGCCCTAAAGGCAATGGAGCTTATCAAGGAACGCGCAGCGGAATTTAAGATAAATCCCAAAAAAATCGGTATTATGGGCTGCTCTGCTGGCGGTCATCTTGCGGCATATGTTTCAACCGCAGGCGCAGCGGACGAAAAAACAAGACCTGACTTTACGATTTTGGGATACCCCGTAATATCCATGACCGATGAGCTGACTCATGCAGATTCCAGAACCAATTTCTTCGGCACGGAAACTCCCGAAAAAGTATTGACAGAGAAATATTCAAATGAAAACAATGTGACCGAAAATACTCCGCAGGCATTCATTTTCCATGCAATGAACGATTCATCGGTAGCATCGGAAAATTCCGTGGCTTATGCATACGCATTAAAGGAGCATGGCATAAACTGTGAACTGCACCTGTATCCCGAACGCGGACACGGGTTTGCAAACGGCTTCGGAAAGCCCAGAGTGGGCGAATGGCGCGAGTCATGCAGGAACTGGCTTAAAAGCATAGACATTTTATAAAAAAATAAGGGGCTGTTAAAAAAGTCAATTGACTTTTTTAACAGCCCCTTATATCATATTCCGATTACTTCTTTTCAAGCTTGCCCGATGCTTTCGCATATTCGGTTACCATGTATAAAAATGCTCCCAAACCATGCAAATCATTGTCACATACCGGGCGGTTTATGTAAAAGTCATAGTCACCTACACCGGTGCCTATGCATACATGCCCCACTGTCAGATAACCGTTTTCATCGGTCTCAAGCATTGATATTACACCATCATATCCCTTTTTCGCATATTCCATGTATGACTCGTCTGTTATTCCGAGATTATAGGCTTTACAGATTGCATACACAAACAGGCTTGTGCATGATACCTCGGGCCAGTTGTCCGCTCTGTCATTTTTGTTTACCACCTGATACCACATTCCGTTTTCCGGCTTCTGATATTTAATCAGCGCATCAATCAGCGTTTTTTCCTTTCGGGCAAGATTTTCATGATACTTTTCCGGCATACTCTCATACAAATCCATAAGCGCCGTACAATACCAGCCTATTGCGCGTCCCCAAAATTCCGGCGAGAGTCCCGTTTTCTTATCCGCCCATTCGGCTCTTTTGCTGCAATCCCATGCATGCTTAAGAAGTCCTGCCTCCGCGTCATACATATTGTCCCACATTATATTAAGCTGTGTATTTACAATATCAAAAAAACGTTCCGTTCCGTAGGTTTTGTCATATTCGGCAGCCAGCGGACCGTACATGAATATGCCGTCAAGCCACATCTGGTCGGGAGTCACATCCTGCTTGTGCCAGTATCCGCCCTTTGCGTTCTTTTTCCAACCGTTCAAATCCGATACAAGCGTATCAAGCGCTTTTTTATATCGGCTGTCATTTTCGTTCCTATCAAGCATAAACAACAGGCAGCCTGCCATTAAATCGTCAAAGTGATTACTGTTATGCTTTATTATTGTTCCGTCCTCACAAATTTGTGAATCTACCCATTTTTTCGCATAATCGTAGTATTTACTGTCACCGCACAGCTCGTATGTTTTCTGCATACCTCTCAGAAACACACCTGCATGGTAGTGGAAACATCCTTTCGGCGGCAAATCCTCTGCCGGCATACGCATTTTGGTATCACATGCCATTTTTGCATAATCAATCGGTGCAAGATTTTTCATTATTATCATTCCTTTCCGTGCCGCAAGGCACAAAACTTATTAACTATATTATAACATGCCAAAATGTTTATTTGTTGTCCTGTTTTTCGGTATTTGGTCATATTTTTACCTCTTTTATTATATTAAAAACAAATTTAAGTAAAAATATGAACGGTTTTTATTGATTTTTAAGCAGATATATAATATAATTATCATATGAGGGGGGGTTTGGATATGAATGATTTTAGTACACTCATTGCAGATTACAGCGAAAAAAAATCGAATAATATGTCCGAATATCATTTTCATAAATATTATGAAATGTATTATCTGTTAAGCGGCAAGCGAATTTTATTCATAAACAATCAGTCTATTGTTATTGCACCGTCACAGCTTGTTATTATAGCGCCCGATGTACTGCATAAATTTATTGATTCCGACTCAAATCCACATTACAGCCGGATTATCCTTTACTTTAACCGCGGCGCTTTTCTGCCCGATATGCTGAAAAATCCTGCCCTGCTTTCTATTCTCGACAGCAATTTTTACATATCCGATATTCCCGTAAATGTATTTACCGAAATAACCTCCGCACTGCACCGTGAAATCAATACCGACAAACCTCTGCGTGAGCTGAATATCAGCAGCTGTTTTCTGCGCACACTGTCGGAAGCGGCACGCTCACATCACAGCGGTATTCCGCAAAAGGAAACCGATTTGGTTTCACTTGTCAAGGCGTATATCGACGATAACATCGATGCCGACCTGTCACTCGACATTCTTGCATCAAAATTTTTCGTTAATCCGTCATATCTGTCACGATGCTTTAAGAAGAAAACAAACATACATCTGTCACAATATATAGCCGAAAAACGAATACAATATTCCCTGCATGTAATGGTTACACAGCACGGCTTACCGATTAATGAGGTCGCACGTATGAGCGGATTTTCGGGCATAACCACATTTAACCGTACATTTAAGAATATTATGCACTGTACACCCGGAAGCTTTAAGAAAAACGCCTGCGGATTTAAAATATAACCATATGTAATATTCTAAATATTTTCCAACCAAAGTATTTCTTCTGCGTGTAATAGGTTGAAAAACAAAATGCAGGAGTGATACCTATGAATAACAGAGTAATAAAAACAATACCGCAGATTTTGAAAGACAACATCTGTACGATATTCAACCTATTAAACCTTTTTACGATAGAGGAGCGGCAGCCGATATGGCGCCGCATAAAACCCAAGCCACAGGCAGTATTTGCACCGAGAGTACCAAAGCTCGCAAAAAGGTGGTAGCGACAGTGAGCCGTTGTGAGCGCGTTTACAAGCGAACAGGTGAGCCGAGCGTGCCTTTTTGCGAAAGAGGAGGAGCAAGGAAGCGGGCGGATGTTTTTCTGCATAGAAAAACGGAGCAAAGCGAACTTTGCTCCGGTATGGAGCTGGTGACGGGACTTGAACCTGCGACCTGCGCATTACGAATGCGCTGCTCTACCAACTGAGCTACACCAGCATATTTAATTTATCTTATATCCGAAAGAGAGTATCACTCTCTTTCGGATTTTTAAACATATACTCAACCAACCAACAGCGTTCTTGCAATTTGGTTAATCTCTTTGCCATCGGCTCTGCCCTTTGTCTTAGGCATAACCGCTGCCATTACCTTGCCCATATCTTTAACGGTCTTTGCGCCTGTAGCCTCAACAGCTTCCTTAACAATCTGTTCAAGCTCCTCATGCGTAAGCTGAGCAGGCAAATAGCCCATCAAAATTTCCATTTCCCGTTTTAACTGATCGATTAAATCCTCTCGGCCGCTTTTTTCGTAATCCGGAAGGGAATCTCTGCGCTGTTTCAGCTGCTTTGCGATTACATCAAGGACACCCTCATCATCAAGTGTCACTTTATTATCCTTTTCAACCTGCAATACACCTGCTTTAATAAGCTGTACTACATTTTTACGAACCGAGTCCTTATCTTTCATGGCTGCCTTCAGGTCTTCTTTTAAATTATCCTTAAGTGACAATGCAGTCATCTCCTTTGGCAATATACGAAAAATTAATATTTTCTCTTTCTTGCTGCTTCCGACTTCTTCTTGCGCTTTACGCTCGGCTTTTCATAGTGTTCACGTTTTCTGATTTCCGACATGACACCCGATTTTGCGCACTGACGCTTGAATCTGCGAAGAGCACTATCTAATGTTTCATTTTCTTTAACTCTGATTTCAGACATTTCTGTTCCCTCCCTCCGGCAAGTCAATTCTGAAAAGCTTATAAAAGCCTTTCGATACCGGCTCAATTATTAACAATCCGCCGATATATGAAAAACGGACTTGATGGGATGCATAAACTAAAAATTACGCTCATGCAACAATAACTATTATACCTTATATTGCATATAAATGTCAAGATGTTTTATCAATTTTTTTGTTATTTTTTTAATTTTTTGCGGAATAAATTCCCAAAATGTCCAAAATCTATTTTGTTACGGTCAAAGTATCCGTATTAAACCGCATAACGGTACCGTCCTCACCCACTCCGACAATGTCTGTGCCGTCCGTATAGAAATCAACCGGCACTCCGATACCGTATGTGTAAAAAATCTCATGCAGCTGATATGTAATGCCGTTGTTAAACGCCAGATATGCCTCGGCGGCATTTGTATAGTCATATTTGTATTTCACCGCAAAATATCCGGCGGTATCGGCTATTACGGTTTTTACGCTTCTGTCGTCGGCTTCTCCGTATATATTTGACACAAGTTCTTTCTGACGTTCAAAATAAATTCCCGTTTTTCCCGAAGTGTCGAGTCTCAGTGTATTACTCTCACTGTCATATTCGCCGCGGATAAGTGCAGGCGATACACCATAGCGGCAATACAGCTCATAATTTGCAGTTCCCTTTCCTGCGGTAAGGTTCCATAAATAATCCGCATCAATCATTTTTATACCGTTTACATCGTATGCGCTTAAAGCAAAGCCGTTTACGCTCACGGGCTTATCCGAAAAGGCTATTGTGCCTGCATTTTCGCCGCTGCTGCGTATTGTATCACTCCATGATGTATCCGATACGGTATTTTTCATATAAACGGTATACTCTTTTTCCTCGGATTTGGTAAATCCGAAATGCGTCAGTACATCTGCAGCTATAAGTGTACGATTTTCATCTCTGCGGAACATTTCCGACACGGTATATGCCTGAACCGGCTTATCGTCAACAGTTACGTTTATTCCCGATGTGACCACCGGCTTTCCGACAGGCGATTCCGGAAAATCCCATTCCGATGCTTTCGATTTATCCGGTCCGGTTTCCTCCTCCGCACTCATTTCAAAGGTCGGCATATCAAGTCTGTACGTTCCGCTTCTGCCGTCATGCTTTGTTCCGTCAAATATCAGTGTTTCACCCTCGGTACGCATATTCCCGACTCTGAGATGTCCCCAGACATCACAAAAACCGTACGCTCTTAACACTCCGTTAATGTTCATATACAGCTTATCACTGTAACGCAGATATGTGTAATTCATATACGTACCGTGCGACGTTCCGCTTGAACCGCCGATGAGCAGGCAGCCGTCCGCTGTCGGTAATTCCTCGGAAAAGAACCAGCCGAAATATTCTTCATGCGATCTGTTCTTATAATTATCCTTTATCGTATCCGTATCCGGGAGCTTGCTTTTGCAGGTATAAAGCGACAGCAGCCGTTCGCTTTCGTTCCATGTGTATGACATCAGATACGGCGATATGCCGTCATACTCGGCATTGTTTATATTCCCCAAATTCTCCACACATGCTGCCATTTTACCGTCAAGCGAATATGCCGTTATATCCATACCATTCACATATGCCGATATATCGCTTTCATAATAATATCCTGCCGCCTCTCCTGCTTTGCCTCGCGGAACAGACGGCTTGAAATCGGACGGACACTCGCCCGTATCATTTATAAATACCGCACGGATTGAATCATCATATTTTACATTAAATCCATACTGCTCCAAGTCCTCCAGTGCAATCATCGTTCTGCCGTCTATGTTATATGACGGTATATCCCGTCCGTCAAGCTGTGTAAGTATATCCGTTGAATAAATTGTTCCCGCTATGTCACCGTTTGCCGCACTTGCCGATATTCCAAAAAATGCAGCCACTGCAAAAAATGCACATAAAAACAGTCTTTTCATATCATATTCCTTTCTCACACCACTCTGTTTCTTTTTTCACCGCCGTGCAGAAATGCTTTGATATTCATTGATATTTCCTCCATACACCGCACACGTGCTTCATATGCACCCCATGCCATATGCGGTGTCAGAATAACGTTATCGCAGTCAAGTATTCTGTTATACGGACTGTTTTCACTTAAAGGCTCTTCGGAATATACATCTATTCCGATGCCTCCTATTCTTTTTTCCGATACCGCCTCCGCAAGCGCCGCCTCATCCGCAACGGCACCGCGCGATACATTTATAAACACCGCGTCTTTTTTCATAAGCGCGATTTTTTCACGGCTTATGAGATTTCTTGTTTCGTCATTCAGCGGCAGATGCACGCTTATTATGTCGGAACGGCGGCATAAATCATCAATGTCCGTGTACACAAAATCACCGCGCCGTGTACGGTTATAAGCTATTACCTCAGCGCCGAGTGCCCGTGCGATACGCGCGGTTTCCATACCGATATGCCCCATGCCTATAATTCCCCATGTCAGCTGTGACATTTCATGAAAAACCGGCGTCAGACAATTCTGAACGCCGCTTCCTGTATAGCTTTTATCCTTGACATATCTGTCAAAAACAGCCGTATGCATGACAAGAGACAGCGCCATGGTAACCGTAAGCTGTGCAACCGATGCCGTGGAATAGCCCTTTACGTTGCACACCGCTATACCGTTTGCGCGGCAGTATTCCAGATCAATGTTATCAAATCCCGTAGCGGTAACGCAGATAAGCTTAAGCTTATCCGCTCCGCCGAGATTTTCCGCATTGAGCTTCACCTTGTTCACAATCACAATATCCGCATTTTTTACACGCTCTGCGGCAAGCTCCGCCAAAGTCATACCGTATTTCGTCACATTTCCGTACTTTTCATATATTGAAAAATCCAAATCGTTTCCGAGCGTATCCGTGTCAAGCATTACTATATTCATTTATTATTCCTCGCTGAAAACAAGTGCCGACAGCTTTTCCCAAAGGTCGGGACGTGTCTTTTTAAGATTTATGGGGACAAAATCCTTATTCACAAACCCCTGCATGGTTCTGCCCTCATTCATAAGCGTCCTTTCGGGCAGCTTATACACGGCATAATTAAATTCACACCGTGCCGCTGTCAGCTTAACCAACTTGCAGGTAACAGCAATTTCGTCCTCATATTTAAGTCCGCGGTAATATTTCGCACCCGTCTCCGTAATCGGCATGAGAATACCCTCTTTTTCCATTTCGGAATATGTCATTCCCGTTGCCTTTATAAAGTCCGTGCGTGCAATCTCAAACCACGGATAGTATCTTGAATGATGTACTATCCCCATCATATCCGTTTCCGCATAACGCACGGAAAGCTTTGTTTCACTTACATATGACATGATTTACACTTCCTCCGAAAGCTTTTCCGTTCCCGAGAATACCAGACCGCGGCTGCCGTCCATTGTTACGGTTGTACCGCTCTTTAAAATCTTGGTTGCTCCCGATGCATTGGTTATTACCGGTATATCGAGTGCTGCGGCAAGAATCATTGCATTGCTTGAATCGCCGTTTTCCTCGCTTATAATACCCGATGACTTTTTAACATACGGCACCATAGCCATTGTCACCTTTGCGGTTACAAGAATATCCCCGTCATTGAAATTATTTGCCAATGCTTCTTCATCATGCGCCACACACACTCTTGCCGTTCTGTGGAGCTTTGTTATTCCGGTACCGCTCACAAGAATATGACCGACAAGATGAACCTTCATGAGGTTTGTTGTACCGGCAATACCGATGGGCGAACCCCCGGTAATTACCACCAAATCACCGTCATTTATAAGCCCCGTTGTACGAGAGCATTCTACCGCATGCTCAAACAGCTCGTCACTGTTTGCTCTTTCCTCACTCGGTATCGGATAAACACCCCATGACAGATTCAGCTGACGTCTTGCCTTTTTGCTTAATGTAGGTGCAATAATCGGGCACGCAGGTCTGAATCTCGAAAGCTGTCTTGCCGTAGTTCCCGAATAGGTGAGTGCAATTATTGCCGTTGCACGCAAATCATGCGCTGTTGTACATGTGGCATGGCTTATTGCATTTGATACGTCCATGCGCGAATCGAAATTCATGTTGTCGAGACGTTTTACATAGTCAATGTCATTTTCGGTATGCTCCGCAATCGATGCCATTGTTTTAACCGCTTCAACGGGATATTTTCCGATTGCGGTCTCGCCCGACAGCATTATTGCGCTTGTACCGTCATAAATAGCATTTGCAACGTCCGTTGTTTCGGCTCTTGTCGGACGCGGATTCCTTATCATGGAATCAAGCATCTGAGTAGCGGTTATAACGACCTTGCCGGCTCTGTAGGTCTTTTTTATGAGTTTTTTCTGGATTACGGGGATATACTGCATATCAATCTCAACACCCATATCGCCTCTTGCGACCATTATACCGTGAGATACATGTATAATTTCATCTATATTGTCGACACCCTCCGAATTTTCAATCTTTGCAATTACTCCGATATTTCCGGCACCGTTTTTATCAAGCAGCTTTTTTATTGTGCGTACATCGTCCGCACATCTTACAAACGATGCGGCAATAAAGTCAAAGTCATTTTCTATTCCGAATAAAATGTCATCCGCATCTTTTTTGCTCATATACGGTATTGAGAGTGAAACATTCGGTATATTAACGCTCTTTTTATTGCTTATCGTGCCGCCGTTTTTAACTTCGCACACAATTCTGCTGCTTTTTACCGATATTACCTCAAGCTCTACCAGACCGTCATCAATCAATATGCGGTTTCCAACCTTAACGTCACGCGGAAGATTCTTATAGGTTATTGAAACCTGTGTTTCGTCACCATCAACATCATCGGTGCATAGAGTAAATTTCTGTCCTGCCTTAAGCTCCACACTTCCGTTTTTAAAATCCTTAATTCTCACCTCTGGACCTTTTGTATCCAAAAGTATCGCAACCGGCAAGTCAAGTTCTTCTCTCACCTTTTTAATTCTGTTTACGGTCTGCAAGGCTTCCTCATGCGTACCGTGCGAAAAATTTATACGCGCAACATCCATGCCTGCTTGCATAAGCTCTTTTAAGGTTTCCTCATTGTCTGACGAGGGTCCTATGGTACATATAATTTTTGTTTTTCTCATAATCTCATCACTCCTGCGGCTGATTTTTTCATAAATAAAGCACGGAACTGCAATGCAATCCCGTGCCGGTAAAAGCTTATACGGTAAGCTTGGGAACAAGGTTTACAAGGCTTTCGGGCAATGTTTTTTGCATTGCAAGTCCCTCAGCTATATCAATATCACAGACTTTATTATCTTTCATGCGCACAATTCTGTTTTCCTTGCCCTCAAGAAGCAGCTCAACGCATTTCGCACCCATCTCGCTGGCAATAACCCTGTCGCGAACCGACGGGCTGCCGCCGCGCTGTACATGACCGAGAATGGTTGCACGTGTTTCAATACCTGTTTTTTCTTCAATTACCTTTGCCATTTCCATTACACCGCCGATACCCTCAGCAACAATAATGATTGAGTGTTTTTTTCCTCTTGCCTTTGATTCCAGCACGGGGCGGAGAACGTCCTCATCAAACGACCATTCCTTTTCGGGAACGAGAATAACCTCGGCACCGCATGCAATACCGGCTTCAAGCGCGATATATCCCGCACGTCTGCCCATAACTTCTATTAAAGAGCATCTGTTATGGCTTGTTGAAGTATCGCGGATTTTATCAACCGCCTCCATAACGGTGTTAAGACATGTATCATAACCAACCGTGTAATCGGAACAGCTTATATCATTGTCTATGGTTCCGGGCATTGCGATTGTCGGGAAGCCTGCCTTGCAAAGCTCCATAGCGCCTCTGAACGAGCCGTCACCGCCGATTACTATAATACCGTCAAGACCTTCTTTTCTTGCATTTGCATACGCAATTTCTCTGCCCTCGGGAGTTTTAAATTCCAGACAGCGTGCTGTCTGGAGAATTGTACCGCCGCGCTGAAGTGTTTCGGAAACCGAACGCGCCGTCATTTCCTCCATATTATCGGTCATAAGTCCGACATAACCCTGCTTTATTCCCATAACCTGTACGCCGTAATACGCACCCGTTCTCACAACAGCTCTTATTGCTGCGTTCATACCGGGAGCGTCGCCGCCGCTGGTCAGCACTCCGATTTTCTTCATAGTTTTTTTCTCCATGTTTAATCAGTTCCTTTCCGTGTAAAGCGGAAAACATACCGCTTTAGAACAATTCATTATCAATTATCAAATCCTGAGCCGCATCAACCTCCGGCTGAGGTACAAGCACCTCAAACCCCTGACGTTCATCATGCTGACCGATGCGCCTCATTCTTGACAAAATATGCTTTTCTCTCAAAAGACCTGCAAGCCGCTTTGCGGTAGCGCCGTCCTGAGATATATAAACCACAGTCCACATATCAGATCATCGTCTCCGTATCCGAAATAATTGTCCCGAACTTCGTATGAATTTCGGCCTTGCCCTTTATTTTCATTGCGGAAGTTATTTCCGTAAACTGCGCTATAAAAACCTCGCCCGCATCCAGCTTTTCGGTATGCTGAAACTTGGTATCCTTACCGCGCGTCAGTCCTATTATATTCACGCCGTCCTCAAGTGCTTTTACGGCAATATAATCATTCGACATAAATTCACTCATGCGCGTATCACCTGACCTTTCGTTTTAATACATTATAAATGAAAGCAAGCTACCTTTCTGCCTTTACCGGCATCGGATTTCACTTTACTCTTATAAATCACGAAGCTTTTTGCTCCTTATGGATACATGCGGTGCTTTTGTAAAACACAAATTCTTCCCCATGATACCGTTTATATCATTTTATCCTATTTCAGTAAAAATTTCAAGTCATAATTGCAAAAAATTTATTACATTAATGTTACCCTGTTTTGTGTATTTTTACTACTTTATTTTTACGTTTTCGTCTCCGAAAACTTTTTTCAGATCAGCTAGTGCCGACGGGATATTGTTAAACCACATTCTGCGCGGCACCGAAACCACTTTTTTCGTATCCTCAAAAAACAGTCTCACCTCGGTATTTCCCTGATAAGGCGCAAGATTTTCCTGTAAGAGCCGCATTGTTTCCTCGCTGCGCGTTTTAAGCTTTATATAAAGCCTTGCAGGCTCTTTCATCTTTTCAAGAGCCTCTTCAATCGGCTCGACAGTCTCACATATAAGCTTCGGGGCTTCGTCCTCGCGTATGCTTACGCGTCCGCGCACCGCAACCACCGAATCCTCATTAAGCCTTGCCGAATAATTGCTGAGCACTTTCGGAAACACTATACATTCTATACTGCCGTAGGTATCTTCAAGCGTGACAAATGCCATCTGCGTATTGGAACGGGTGATTTTATTTTTCCTGTTCTCAACAGACGCACAGATTACCACAGTATCGTTATCCTTAAGTCCGTCACGGGATATATGGTATGTTCCGTCCTCGTCCTTATGAACACTGCTTAAAATATCGCCTATATTGTATTTTGATATTTTCTTTGCCCTATCGGCATATTCCTCCATTGGGTGTCCCGTAAAATACATTCCCGTGGATTCCTTTTCATAGCGAAGCATTGTACGCTTGTCAAGCTCCGCAATGTCGGGAAACTCCATCTCGTCATGCTTTTCCTCGCCCATTTCAAAGAGAGAAATCTGTCCCATAACATTATCTCTTGCATTTCTTAACGTACCCTCAAGTGCACGTTCATATACGGCAAGCAGCTGAGAACGCTTTATTCCGAGCGAATCAAACGCACCGCTGCGTATAAGTCCCTCAAGTGCACGCTTATTCATATCCTCGCCCGCAGTCCGATCCACAAAATCCGAAAAGCTTTTGAATTTTCCGTTTCTTTCACGTTCATTAACAAGTCTTACAATGAGTGCCCTGCCGACATTTTTTATCGCGGAAAGTCCGAAACGTATTCCGTTTCCCTCAACGGTAAAGGTATCCTCGCTTTTGTTTACATCGGGCGGCAGACGGTCTATTCCCATTTCACGGCAGTTGTTTATATAGTGGTTTATCTTATCTGTATCGTCAATGCTCGATATAAGCGATGCCATGAACTCCACGGGATAAAACGTTTTAAGGTATGCAGTCTGATACGCAACGAATGCATATGCCGCCGCGTGTGATTTATTAAAGGCATAGCTTGCAAAATCGTTGATTTCATCGAATATTGCGATTGCCGTTGCCTCGTCTATTCCGTTCTTGATACATCCGTTTATACTTCCGTCCTCCGAACCGTAAATGAAATTACGGCGCTCAATCTGCATCTGATCTACTTTTTTCTTACTGATTATACGTCTTAACTGATCTGCCTTGCCGAGAGAATATCCGGCAAGCACACGCACTATTTCAAGCACCTGCTCCTGATATACCATGCAGCCGTAGGTTACATTTAGTATGCTTTCCAAAAGCGGATGACGGTATGTGATTTTATCGGGGTGCTTTTTATTGTTTATATACCGCGGAATCTGCTCCATAGGTCCCGGACGGTACAACGAAATTCCGGCTATGACATCTTCTATGTTTTCGGGCTTAAGCTCCATCATAAACGACTGCATACCGGCGCTTTCCATCTGGAACACACCGTCCGTATTTCCCGACGCTATAAGCTCAAAAACCTCTTTTTTATCATAGTCTATGCTGTCCATGTCAAGCTTTATTCCGCGTGTTTTCTCTATTATTGACACGGCATTTTCGATAACCGTCAGGTTTCTGAGTCCCAAAAAGTCCATTTTGAGAAGTCCGAGGCTTTCAACGGTATCCTTTGTAAACTGCGTTGTTATAAAATTTTCCTTGTTAATGGTGAGCGGCAGATATTTTACTATGGGCTCACTCGTTATAACAACCCCTGCGGCATGAGTCGAGGCATGCCGCGGCAACCCCTCCAGCGCACATGATGTATCTATAAGCTCCTTGATTCTTCCGTCCGTGTCATACATTGCATGCAGCTCGCCCGATAAATCGAGCGCCTTTTTGATAGTCATTTTCAAATCATTCGGTATAAGCTTTGCAACCTTATCCACTTCATTGTACGGAATATTCAGCGCACGTCCCACGTCACGCACCGCAAGCCGTGCTTTCATCGTACCGAACGTTACAATCTGCGCCACCTGCTTTTCGCCGTATTTTTCCACAACATAGTCGATTACCTTCTGCCTGCCGGACGGCGCAAAGTCTATGTCAATATCGGGCATGCTTACACGTTCCGGGTTTAAGAAACGTTCAAATATAAGACTGTATTTTATCGGATCGATTGACGTTATCCCGAGGGTATACGACACAAGGCTGCCTGCCGCGCTTCCTCTGCCCGGTCCTACCATGACGCCGTGAGTCCGCGCATAATGTATAAAATCACGCACGATAAGGAAATAATCCACAAAACCCATATTTTTTATAACGCCAAGCTCATAATTTAAACGTTCCCTGAGTTCATCTGACGGATTTTCGTATCTTTCGTTAAGTCCGTCAAAGCACAGCTCATTAAGATACCCGAACGCATCTTTTCCGTCCGGAACGTCAAAGGACGGCAAATGCTGCGAGCCGAAATCAAACTCCACATTGCACCGCGCGGCAATTTTCCCCGTGTTTTCGATTGCCTCCGGCGCATATGCAAAAAGCTCCGACATTTCCTCGGGGGATTTTATATAAAATTCCTCCGTTTCGAATTTCATTCTGTTGGGATCGTCCACGGTTTTATCCATTTGAATACACATCAGAACGTCCTGGTATCTTGCGTCCTCTTTTTTAAGGTAATGAATATCGTTTGTTGCCGCAAGACCTATTCCCGTTTCTCTCGCAAGCCGTATCAAATCGGGAAGTATCTTTTTTTGCTCCGCAATTCCGTGATCCTGAATTTCGATAAAGTAATTGTCCCTGCCCATTACAGCGGCATACTTCTCCGCTGTTTTTTTCGCACCGTCATAATCTCCTGCCGCAAGAAGCTTAGGTACTTCGCCGGCAAGACACGCACTGAGCGCAATTATTCCCTTGTGATGCTCCTTTAAAAGCTCAAAATCTATACGCGGCTTATAATAAAATCCCTCAATATGCCCCATGCTGACAAGATATATAAGATTCTCATAGCCCTGCTGCGTTTCGGCAAGAAGTATCAGATGACTCGTTTTATTGTCAATGTCATGCACCTTGTCAAAGCGTGTCCGCGGTGCCATATATACCTCACAGCCTATTACCGGGTGTATTCCCTGCGCTTTACATTCGCGCCAGAAATCCGCTGCACCGTACATATTGCCGTGGTCGGTAATTGCACACGAATCCATGCCCAGTTCTTTTACACGTGCCACAAGCTTTTTTATGCTTGCCTCGCCGTCGAGCAGACTGTATTCGGTATGAGTATGAAGATGGCAAAAGCTCATAATAGTCCTCCGTTTCACCGCTGTATCATTTGTGGTAAGCCTCATTCCTGTTTATCTTAAACGCTCTGTAAATCTGTTCGCAAAGCACTACGCGCATCAGCTGATGCGGAAGTGTCATACGCCCGAAGCTCAGGCGAAAATCGGAGCGCGCCTTTACCGCCTCAGAAAGACCGAGCGAACCGCCTATAATGAAAGTCACCGAGCTGTTTATCATTGACACGGCTTCAATTTTTTCAGCCAGCTGTTCGCTTGAAAGCTCTTTTCCCTCAATACAAAGCGCCACCGCATACGAATTATCCTTAAGCTTCGCCAGTATTGCCGAGCCTTCTTTTTCTTTGACCGCTTCCTGCTCTTTTAATGACGCATTTTCCGGGATTTTTTCGTCCGGCACTTCCGTTATCTCAAATTTTGCAAAGCGTGACATTCTCTTTTTGTACTCATCAATTGCTGCGGTAAAATATTTTTCCTTAATCTTTCCTACGCACAATACCGTAATATTCATAGCTCCTTAAACCTCGTTACCGCAAATCTTTCCGCCACCTGCAATGTCACTTCACGGTCTATTTCAACCCCTGCGTCCGTAAGGCGGTTAAATGTTTCCATTACCGCAATTTCGGGCAGATTGTTTTGTATGCTTAAATGTCCGAGCATTATATGCTTTGTTCCGTGCTTTACAAGCTCCAGTGCGGTTTTTGATGCGTTTTCATTCGATAAATGCCCGGTATCGCTCAAAATCCGTTTTTTAAGCGGATACGGGTATGGTCCGATTTCAAGCATATGTACATCGTGATTCGATTCAAGAATAATACTGCGGCTGCCGAAAAGTCCGTTCATTATTTCTTCATTCATACAGCCTATATCCGTTGCTATCGAAACCTTGTCATTTCCGCAAAAAAAGCTGTAGCCTACCGGCTCCGCCGCATCATGCGGAATTGAAAACGGCATAATCCCTATTGTTCCTATTTCAAATCCGCTGCCCGCTTTTACCGTGCAGCGCTGCGAATCCTCCATTCTGCCCACGTCCATGGCCACATGTGTGAGAGGTGTGGCATATACGGGCAGCTTGTATTTTCTTGCCATTACTCCGGCTCCGCGTATGTGATCCGAGTGTTCGTGCGTTATTAAAAGCGCATCGATACACTCAGGCATAACGTCTGCCTCTTTAAGCGCCGCCTCAAGCTTTTTGCCCGAAGCGCCGCAGTCTATAAGAAGATTTGTTTTTCCGTCCGTAACAAGCGATGCATTGCCCGAAGAACCGCTTATAAGTGAAATCAATTGAAGCATATATTTCCCCGCATTTATTGTTTATTTGTAAACAAGCCGAACTTATGCGGTAAATAAAACCGCAAAAAGTCCGGCTGCTATTTAATCATTCATAAAAATCGTCCACAACGGTGACGCGCTGTATGTCTCCACCAAGCTGTATGAATTTCTGTTCAAAATTTTCATAGCCGCGGTCAATATGGTAAATATCCGTTATTTCCGTAATACCGTCCGCCATAAGTCCCGCTATTATCATAGCCGCACCTGCACGCAAATCCGTAGCACGCACATTTGTGCCCGAAAGCCTTTCAACTCCGTCAATAATCGCAAGCTTGCCCTCAACACGAATCTGTGCGCCCATTCTTTTAAGCTCATTCACGTATCTGAAACGGTTATCCCAAACACCCTCGCGCGCGGTGCTTGTCCCCTCGACAGCCGAAAGAAATGCCACCAGCTGCGGCTGCATATCCGTCGGATAGCCGGGATACGGCAGCGCAATGAAATTAATATGTCTGAATTTCGTATCGTCCTCAACCCATACATGTACACTGTCGGTACCGTTTTTAACCTTGACTCCGGCCTCTATAAGCTTTGCCGAAATAATATCAAGATGCCGCGGAATGACGTTGTTTAAAACAACATCGCCCCTTGTTGCCGCCGCCGCAATCATGAAGGTTCCTGCCTCAATCTGATCGGGAATGATGGTGTAGGTTCCGCCGTGAAGCGTTTCAACGCCTTTAATCTTGATTGTGTCGGTTCCGGCACCTCGTATATTTGCACCCATATTATTCAGAAAGTTTGCCAAATCAACTATATGCGGCTCTTTTGCGGCATTTTCGATAACGGTTGTCCCCTCTGCCTTTGCCGCCGCGAGCATCGCATTTATCGTAGCTCCGACCGTTATGACATCAAAAAATATGCTGCCGCCCGTAAGCTTATCCGCTCTGCCGTTTATTCTTCCCTTTGATATATCTATCTCCGTTCCGAGCGCTTCAAAGCCTTTTATGTGCTGATCTATCGGTCTTGTACCGAAATCGCAGCCGCCCGGCGGATCAACGCTGAACTTATGGCAGCGTCCCAAAAGCGCACCCATAAGGTAGCTTGAACCGCGCATTTTCTGCGTCAAATCACCCGGAGGATTGCAGGAATTAACCTCCGTGCAATCTATTTCAACGGTATTATGGTCTATATATTTAACTTTCGCATTAAGATTTTCCAAAATCTTCAAAAAAAGTTTGACATCTTTTATATCGGGAAGATTTTCTATTCTGCAAACATCATTCACAAGCAGACAAGCAGGCAGTATCGCTACGGCGGCATTCTTCGCACCGCTCACCGTAACCTCGCCCTTAAGCCTGTTTCCTCCCTTAATCAAGAGCTTTTCCAACAGGTACACCCCTTTTAGCAAAGTTTACACATCTATCTGATAATACATTATAACAGATAACGGAATAAAATGCAAAACAAATATTGTAAATAGCGCGAAATTTAACCGTATTGTAAAAATACATGCATATTTGTTACAAATATATACGGAATGCATTTATTCCCGGAACGAAAAAACAGCCTGCACATGCAAGCTGCTTAACAATCACATTCTTCATCAAACGGCGCGCTGTACTTTACCTGAACGCAAACAGCGTGTGCAGACATTAACAGATTTTACTGAACCGTTAACCACTGCCTTTATCTTTCTTACATTAGGCTTCCATGTTCTGTTCGACCTTCTGTGTGAATGAGACATTTTAATACCAAAGGTTACTCCCTTTCCGCAAATATCACATTTAGCCATTTAAAACACCTCCTGACATATCTATTGAAACATCAAGAA
This sequence comes from uncultured Eubacteriales bacterium, assembly GCA_905199755.1. Lineage (GTDB taxonomy): Bacteria > Bacillota > Clostridia > UBA1381 > UBA1381 > UBA4716. The sequence continues at coordinate 43,842 of CAJKHT010000014.1, forward strand.
ATATTTTAACACATAATAAAGAATTTTGCAAGTGTTTTTTCAATTTTTTTTCAAAATTTCAAAAACTATGCCGAATAATGTGTTTTGAGGTGTTAATTTTCCATAAAACTTACCATTTTATCCACCGTATTCTGACTTAAATCATGCTCGATAAGGCATGCCTCCCTTTCCGCCTCCTCGGGACTGATGTTTAAAACATTTACAAGAAAGCGCTTTATCTGGCAATGTCTGCCGTAAACGCGTCTGCCGTACATCTCACCCTTTTCCGTCAGATAAATGTCTCCGTACGGCTCATGCGAGACAAAGCCTGCATGGCGCAGTGAATTGACGGCACGGTTTACACTCGGCTTTGATATTCCGAGCTTTAATGCAATATCGGTAATTCTTACGGCGCTGCGGTCAGCTGAAAGAGTGTAGATTGCACCCAGATATTCTTCAAGCGCTTCCGTAAGACGAATCTGCGTTGTTTCCGCCATAAGTATCATTCCTTTCCGGGATTATTTTT